>NZ_VMMV01000086.1:0-13949 GCF_013277375.1 Streptococcus sp. 3613 | reverse complement strand
TATCAAAAGGAGGCTAGTACAATGACCTACCTCCTTTTCGTTTCATACTCTTCAAAAATCTCTTCAAACCGCGTCAACGTCGCCTTGCCGTATATATGTTACTGACTTCGTCAGTTCTATCTGCAACCTCAAAACCATGTTTTGAGCTGACTTCGTCAGTTCTATCTGCAACCTCAAAACCATGTTTTGAGCTGACTTCGTCAGTTCTATCTACAACCTCAAAGCAGTGCTTTGAGCAACCTGCGGCTAGCTTCCTAGTTTGCTCTTTGATTTTCATTGAGTATTAGTTGGTAATTCGCCCTTATTTGTGATAGAATATTGGAAAAGATATTTCTTTTGAGAAAGGAAAAAGATGAGCAACATTTCAACTGATTTGCAAGATGTAGAAAAAATCATCGTATTGGACTATGGTAGCCAATACAACCAGCTGATTTCACGCCGTATCCGTGAGATTGGTGTTTTTTCGGAACTAAAAAGCCATAAAATTTCAGCTGCTGAAGTTCGTGAAATCAATCCTGTAGGAATTATCCTATCAGGTGGTCCAAACTCTGTATACGAAGATGGTTCATTTGATATTGACCCAGAAATCTTCGAACTTGGAATTCCAATTTTGGGAATTTGTTATGGTATGCAGTTATTGACCCATAAACTTGGAGGAAAAGTTGTTCCTGCAGGTGATGCTGGAAATCGTGAATACGGTCAATCAACTCTTACTCACACACCATCAGCTCTTTTTGAATCAACACCAGACGAGCAGACTGTTTTGATGAGCCATGGTGATGCGGTTACTGAGATTCCTGTTGACTTTGTTCGTACAGGTACATCAGCTGACTGCCCGTACGCAGCCATCGAAAACCCAGATAAACACATTTACGGTATCCAATTCCACCCAGAAGTTCGTCATTCTGTATACGGAAATGATATCCTTCGTAACTTTGCCCTTAACATCTGTAAGGCTAAAGGCGACTGGACAATGGATAACTTCATTGATATGCAGATCCAAAAAATTCGTGAAACCGTCGGTGATAAACGTGTCCTTCTTGGCCTATCAGGTGGGGTTGACTCTTCAGTTGTTGGAGTTCTTCTCCAAAAGGCTATTGGCGATCAATTGATCTGTATCTTCGTAGACCACGGTCTTCTTCGTAAAGGAGAAGCGGACCAAGTTATGGACATGCTTGGTGGTAAGTTTGGTTTGAATATCGTCAAAGCAGACGCTGCTAAACGTTTCCTTGACAAACTTGCTGGCGTTTCTGACCCTGAACAAAAACGTAAAATCATCGGTAACGAGTTTGTCTATGTATTTGATGATGAAGCCAGCAAGCTCAAAGATGTGAAATTTCTTGCTCAAGGTACCTTATATACAGACGTTATCGAGTCTGGTACAGATACAGCTCAAACGATCAAGTCACACCACAACGTTGGCGGTCTTCCAGAAGACATGCAGTTTGAATTGATTGAACCACTCAATACTCTTTATAAAGATGAGGTTCGTGCCCTTGGTACAGAGCTTGGTATGCCAGATCATATCGTATGGCGCCAACCATTCCCAGGACCAGGACTTGCTATCCGTGTTATGGGTGAAATCACTGAAGAAAAGCTAGAAACAGTTCGTGAGTCAGACGCTATCCTTCGTGAAGAAATTGCAAAGGCTGGTCTTGACCGCGATATCTGGCAATACTTCACTGTTAACACAGGTGTTCGTTCAGTCGGTGTTATGGGTGACGGTCGTACTTATGACTACACGATTGCAATCCGTGCTATTACCTCTATCGATGGTATGACAGCTGACTTTGCCAAAATTCCTTGGGAAGTCCTTCAAAAAATCTCAGTACGTATCGTAAACGAAGTGGATCACGTTAACCGTATCGTCTACGACATTACAAGTAAACCACCAGCAACAGTTGAGTGGGAGTAATTTTAAACTAACAAAAAATGCTTTGAAATCAGTGTTTCAGAGCATTTTTGTTCTTTCTGTAAATAATTTGCAAACTACAGTAACTGTTGACTTTTACTTAACCATTTTTCGATTGTAAGTTCAAAATGGTCAATTACTATTATATTTTCAGGAATCGTATCAAAATCAAATAATAAATTATCTGAATGAGTTTTTATAACTACTCCAAAATCAAGTTTTTTGGAGTTTATAGCATTCTGTAATAAAGAGATACTTTCATTCAGACATTCATTATTTTTTTGAATTTTTATAGGTATCGTTTTTTTTGAAAATGTTTAGGTAAAAAACCATCAATTTCTTTATTTCTTTGAACAATTTTTGCCTGTAATAATTTAAGAATGTTTTCCTCTTCCTCAGTTTTGGTTCTATATGCTTCGATTCCTTTATTCAATAAATTTGAACTTGTTTTTATAACATTTTCCAGACGTTGCTGAGTTATATTGATAGCTTCCTCAGATAAATCAATCCCCATATAATTTCTATTCAAAATCTTGGAGGCTACTAAAGTAGTTCTACTTCCACAGAACGGGTCTAAAACTATATCATTTTTATCAGTAGCAATCTTTATAATTTGTTCTAATAACAGAATAGGTTTTTGTGTAGGATAACCTACTCTTTCTTTAGCTTTTGGATTAAGAAATGGTATATTCCAAACATCTGAAAGGGGAACTCCATTTTTCTCTTTTGCTAGAAGATAGTTACCATTATTATCAACTTTATATATAGTTTTAGAGTTTCCATCTCGTTTTCGTTCCACTAGTATTTGGTCGATATTTGTAGTAGAAGAATACTCTGTAAAAATTGTATTAAATTTAAAATCTTTTGACTTTGAATAAAAGTAAATGTTTTGATGATTGTTCAATAATCCCTTTTTTGAATTAGACCACCGTTTATAGTTCCATATAATTTCGCTTTGAAACATATCTGCTCCAAAGATATTATCTAAAATTAATCTAATATGATGATTTGCAATTTTATCACAATGAACGAAAATACTGCCACTATTTTTTAGCACTCTTTTGCATTCTTCTAATCTTACAGATAAAAATTCTTTGTAATCCTCAATCGAAGTCCATGTATCTTCAAATTGAAACCTATATTGAGGATCTTCACGATGCCAAAGGCAATAAAATCGATCGCGCTCCAAATCCGATGGAACTCTTGACAATCAAAGTCCCACAACCTGTTCAAGCAGGAGACATGGTTCGTGCATTAAAAGAAGGACTCATCAATCTCTACAAAGAAGATGGAACTAGTGTCACAGTTCGAGCTTAATGTAGTTGTTTAGTTTTAAAAAATTATGCAAAGCTCCATATACAACACTTAAACGAGATTAAAGAATGGCGAAATCCCTTGATGCGCAAGAGATTAGCTGTCCTTTTTTATTTTTTAAGTGATAAAGTCGGAGCTTAGGTATCAAAGCCTATCAAATTAAACAAAGAAGCGATGTCTTAGATATTTTGAAAAAAATTAATAAGCAGAAAACTCTCTATTATTTTGTTGTAGAGAGTTTTTTTATTAATAAAATTTTACAAAATGACATTTATATATTGCATTAAGTTAGATATATGATATAATGTTGTTAAAAAGAGGCGCAACTTTTTAAACTCAATAAGAATCAAAGAGCAAACCATGAATATTGATGGAGGAATAAAAAATGGAAGTTATAAATGTAAGTAAGCATTATGGTCATTCAATCATTCTCAAAGATATAAATTTTGCACTTAACAAGGGTGAAATTGTTGGTCTAGTAGGGAGAAATGGAGTTGGTAAGAGTACGTTGATGAAAATTCTTGTTCAGAATAATCAACCGACTTCAGGTAATATTATAAGCAGTGATAATGTTGGGTATTTAATCGAAGAACCAAAATTATTTTTATCTAAAACAGGTTTAGAGAATTTAAAATATTTGTCAAATTTATATGGTGTTGACTACAATCAAGAAAGATTTAGAAGTTTGATCCAAGAGTTAGATTTGACTCAGTCTATTAATAAAAAAGTAAAGACCTATTCTTTGGGTACAAAACAAAAATTAGCTTTGCTTCTAACTCTCGTTACGGAACCTGATATATTGATTTTAGATGAACCGACTAATGGTTTAGATATTGAATCATCACAAATAGTTTTAGCGGTTCTAAAAAATTTAGCTTTACATGAAAATGTGGGAATTTTAATATCGAGTCATAAATTAGAAGAGATTGAAAAAATTTGTGAGAGGGTTCTTTTCTTGGAGAACGGGCTTTTGACATTTCAAAAAGTAGGAAAAGATAGTCATAATTGCTTGTTTGAGATAGCTTTTTCATCAGCTACAGATAGAGACATTTTCATTACCAAATAAGAATTTGGGAGGAAGAGGGACTGAGAATTACGATGTCTGGAAATATTCAAAGTAGTGAGCTTTTTAAATTTTTTAACGAAAACTCTATTAAAGTAGTTGATTTTGAAACTAAAAAAGAGACGCTTAAAGATATTTATCTAAATCGTTCAAAATAAAGGAAGGTTATCATCATGAAATTAAATAAATTGAATTTTCTTAAGGGAAATATAAGAAATTTATATTCATCAGGCGTAATATATCTCGGTTTGCTTATCTCGTTTATACCGCCGATATTGGCTACATTCTTTATTCTAAAGACTCAAGGGACATCGCTAGGTATTAAGCATATTTCAAACTTTTATGCTATGCCCAGTATGTTAATGGCTGTTATACATGCTAATCGAGTCATTAGTAGAGATTTTTCCCACAATACGGTAAGTTTGTTTTATAATCAACAGAAAAATCGGATGATTTACGTCTTGTCTAATTTTCTATATGCCATCTCAGTTTCCATTATTTATGCTTTGAATGGCATTGTGCTACTAGTCATCGTAAGTAAATTGGGTGTTCCAGGTGCTTTAGGATTAGATTTTATAGTAGCTATTGTAGTCAATACAATTTTGTTAGTCCTATTTTATTTTCTATTATCTTACATTTTCTATTTATACAAATTGAAAAGTGGCTTGGTATTTTAGTAGCTTTACTACTCTTTATCCCTAATATATTAAATACGATGATGATGAATACTAGTAATGATTTGTTTATCAAAGCAATTGAACTTCTTCCTTTTTATTCTTTACCTGTATTTGTGGCTTCAAATACGATGTCTATTAGTCAGTATCTTGTGGTAATCACTACAATCATTTTATTGTACTTTTTCACTCTCAAGAAAAGCAAGAAGTATTCATTTTAGTTTCATTTAGTATTATTTTGCATACCTAAAATACAATAAAAAAATCAGTCATCTTGGTATGCTCCTGATTTCACTATTCAACACGTTTTTGACTTATACTAGGCTCATTTCCAAAAGCATTATATAATAGTGATATGAAACCAACTAAACTAAACAAGAAATATAAGCAATAAAAACTCGTTTAAAAGATCCTACTAAAGCTAATACTAAATAAAAATAAAAGAGTAAACTAGGAAGTTTATTTCAAACAACCTAAAATACTGATTTTCGGCTGAAGATAATACTGGAGTGCAAATTAATGGGGTTATAATAAATAGCTGATAGCTTGTGTTGGTTTTGGATTTTTTAAGAGTAGATGAGTATTAAAACTATAAGGAGGACGCAGGTGGCTAAAAATTTAAAATTAAAATTAGCTCGGGTAGAGCTTGATTTAACTCAAGGTCAATTGGCAGAGGCTGTCGGGGTGACACGCCAGACTATTGGTTTGATAGAGGCGGGAAAATACAATCCCAGTCTCTCGCTCTGCCAGTCTATTTGCAGATGTTTAGGGAAAACCCTAGACCAACTATTTTGGGAGGAAGAAGATGAAAAATAGATTTTATTATTATCAATTACTAGACGAAAGAGAAGAACAACTGTTCAATAAAGCGGGCTCTGAAAGTTTCTATATCTGCATTGCTTTGTCGCTCCTATCTTATATCATTTCAGTATTAGCACCAAGCCTTTTTAATTCTAATATGCTGCTAATCGTTATCATCATAGGGACATTTTACTTTTTCAATCGTGCCCGTTATCTGGGAGTGACCTACTATAGTCGTTTTCATTTTACGATTTTGGGTTGTTTTTTCCTAACCTTGGCTATTACGGCTCTTTTGATGTTGCAGAATTATCAATTCAACATAGAAATTTATCAGCACAATCCTTTGAATTTTAAATACCTGTCTGCTTGGGTCATTACTTATATCATTTACCTTCCATGGGTCTTTATTGGCAATCTTGGTCTTAAGAGCTATGGCGAATGGGCTCAGAAAAAATTTGAACAAGATATGGATGAATTGGAGAGTGGAGAATAGCTTGTTACTCTTTTCTCAATCCAGCTAAAATGTGATATAATAGTACTAATTTATTGGAATACATGAAAGTTCTTGAAAATTTTCATGGGTTTCTAGCTAAGGAAGTAGGAAAAGTATGTATCCAGATGATAGTTTGACATTGCACACGGACTTGTACCAGATCAACATGATGCAGGTTTACTTTGACCAAGGGATTCACAATAAGAAGGCGGTCTTTGAGGTATATTTCCGCCAACAGCCTTTTAAGAACGGCTATGCGGTTTTTGCAGGTTTGGAAAGAATTGTGAACTATCTTGAAGACTTGCGTTTTTCAGATAGTGATATAGCCTATTTGGAGTCGCTTGGTTATCATGGGGCGTTCTTGGATTACCTTCGCAATTTCAAGTTGGAGTTGACCGTTCGTTCTGCCCAAGAAGGGGATTTGGTTTTTGCTAATGAACCGATTGTGCAGGTGGAAGGACCTCTAGCCCAATGTCAGTTGGTCGAAACGGCTCTTTTGAACATCGTCAACTACCAGACCTTGGTGGCGACGAAGGCAGCTCGTATTCGTTCGGTTATCGAAGATGAACCCTTGATGGAGTTTGGGACACGTCGGGCTCAAGAAATGGATGCGGCCATCTGGGGAACACGCGCAGCGGTGATTGGTGGCGCCAATGGAACCAGCAACGTGCGTGCGGGTAAGCTCTTTGACATTCCTGTTTTGGGAACCCATGCCCATGCCTTGGTACAGGTTTATGGCAATGACTATGAAGCTTTCAAGGCTTACGCTGCGACCCACAAAAATTGTGTCTTTCTTGTGGATACCTATGACACCCTTCGCATCGGTGTACCAGCTGCCATTCAGGTGGCGCGTGAGCTGGGTGATCAGATTAACTTTATGGGTGTGCGGATTGACTCTGGGGATATTGCCTACATTTCTAAGAAAGTCCGTCAGCAACTGGACGAGGCTGGATTTACAGAGGCTAAGATTTATGCTTCTAATGATTTGGACGAAAATACTATCCTCAACCTCAAGATGCAAAAGGCCAAGATTGATGTCTGGGGCGTGGGTACCAAGCTGATCACAGCCTATGACCAGCCAGCTCTTGGGGCGGTTTACAAGATTGTTGCAATCGAAGATGAAAATGGGAACATGCGCAATACCATCAAGCTGTCTAATAATGCGGAAAAAGTGTCTACGCCAGGTAAGAAGCAGGTGTGGCGCATTACCAGTCGTGAAAAAGGCAAGTCAGAAGGCGACTACATAACCTATGATGGTGTTGATGTTGCCAGCATGACTGAAATCAAGATGTTCCATCCGACTTACACATACATCAAGAAGACCGTTCGTAATTTTGATGCTGTTCCTCTCTTGGTGGATATTTTCAAAGACGGGAAATTGATTTATAACTTGCCTAGCTTGACTGAGATTCAGGATTATGCTCGTAAGGAATTTGACAAGCTTTGGGATGAGTACAAGCGTGTACTCAATCCGCAGCACTATCCAGTGGATTTGGCGCGTGATGTATGGCAAGACAAGATGGACTTGATTGACAAAATGCGCAAGGAAGCCCTCGGTGAAGGAGAAGAAGAATGAGTTTGCAAGAAACGATTATCCAAGAGCTGGGTGTCAAACCAGTGATTGATGCCCAGGAAGAAATCCGTCGTTCTATTGATTTCTTAAAAAGATACCTGAAAAAACATCCCTTTCTTAAAACTTTTGTGCTAGGGATTTCTGGAGGGCAGGACTCGACTTTGGCAGGTCGTTTGGCTCAACTAGCTATGGAAGAACTGCGAGCAGAAACGGGAGACGACAGCTACAAATTTATCGCTGTCCGCCTGCCTTATGGAGTACAAGCCGATGAAGCAGACGCTCAAAAAGCCCTAGACTTCATCCAGCCAGATGTCAGTTTAGTCGTCAATATTAAGGAATCAGCTGACGCTATGACAGCTGCTGTTGAAGCGACAGGTAGTCCTGTTTCAGATTTTAACAAGGGCAATATCAAGGCTCGTAGTCGTATGATTGCCCAATATGCCCTTGCGGGTGCCCATAGTGGAGCGGTCATTGGGACAGACCACGCCGCGGAAAATATCACAGGTTTCTTTACCAAGTTTGGTGACGGTGGTGCAGATATTCTCCCTCTTTATCGCCTCAATAAACGTCAAGGAAAACAACTCTTGAAGGAACTTGGTGCAGACCCAGCCCTTTATGAAAAAATCCCAACAGCAGACCTAGAAGAAGATAAACCAGGTCTAGCTGACGAAGTAGCCCTCGGAGTCACTTATGAAGAGATTGACGACTACCTAGAAGGCAAAACAATCAGCCCAGAAGCCCAAGCAAGAATCGAAAACTGGTGGCACAAAGGCCAACATAAACGCCACCTACCCATCACCGTATTTGATGACTTTTGGGAGTAAAAAGGTCCGGGGGACCTTTTTAGCTTCTTGCCTTGAAACTCGAGAGCAAGAATAACCTCCAGTGGAGGTTTTCAGCCTCTCACCTTGAAATAAGAAAGTGAGAGAAGGTCTGGGGGATCTTGAACCCCGAGTTTAGAAATAAGAAAATGAGGCAGATTCGGTAACTCGAAGAGTTCGATTTCATCGTCTTACCCCTGCAACGATTACTAGGTTTGAAAAAGCTTGCTAGAGCGCATTTCAAACCAGGCAGCGACTGCGTCAAGAAATTAGAAGACAAACTCGTTTTCTAGCTGTTACTGAGTTGAGCCTTTTTACTACGAGCATAGAAATAAGGAAGTGAGGTAGCATCATGAAAGCTATCGGTACGCAAATATTACAGACAGAACGTTTGATTTTAAGAAGATTTGTGGAGAGTGATTCAGAAGCTATGTTTCAAAATTGGGCTTCATCCGCTGAGAATCTGACCTATGTTACCTGGGATCCCCATCCTGATGTCGTGGTGACTCGAAATTCGATTCGTAACTGGGTTGCTTCCTATACTAATCCCAACTATTACAAATGGGCTATTTGTCTAAAAGAAAACCCAGAGCAAGTGATAGGAGATATCAGCATTGTTAAGATAGACGAGGCTGATTTAAGCTGTGAAATTGGCTATGTGTTAGGCAAGGCTTACTGGGGAAATGGTATGATGACAGAGGCCTTAAAAGCTGTCTTGGACTTTTGTTTTACTCAAGTAGGATTTCAAAAAGTCAAAGCTCGATATGCTAGTCTCAACCCAGCTTCAGGTCGTGTCATGGAGAAGGCTGGAATGTCCTATCTACAAACGATTGTTAATGGTGTAGAGAGAAAAGGCTATCTTGCGGATCTTATTTATTATCAGATAAGTAGGGAAGAATGTTGAATTCTATTTTCTGTTTCTATCAAAGTCAACTATTTATTGTAAATATAATAAATGGCATTCTAAGTTTATTTGATGTATGAAACATATTGTTTAACATTTGCCAAAAAAGATGCTATACTAGAAGTAGTAATTTTTAGAAGGAGGATGTAATGGTAAAATCTAATACCAATAAGCGCTATGCATTACGTAAACTCGGAAAGATTTTTGGTTCTGTGATAATCGGGCTAACTTTATTTTTAGGAGGAGTCCTGAATACAAGTTTTGTTCATGCTGATGGGGCAGATGTGACAAGTGAATTGGATGATAATTTTGAAACCCAAGATAACCGAAAAGATATCCCCTATGAAACAATATACGAAAGAGATGACAATCTTCCTAAAGGAACGAAAGAAACAAAAACACCTGGTAAAAAAGGAATAAAAGCTACCGTAAAAACATATTCATCTACAACTTTACAGTTGGTCAGCGAGAAATCTGACGTTGTTATTCTTCAACCTCAAACAGAAGTTATCAAAGTGGGAACAAAGCCTACTGTAGTTACCGAAACGATTAGCTCTCTTATTAGATATATAAAAGATGACACTCGCCCTGTTGGAAGTAATGTTTTAACAGAAAGTGATGGAGAAGATGGACTTAGAAAAATCACTACAACATATGATGTAAATGATAAAACAGGTGAAGTAACAATTAGAGAAACAACATCTACCATTGAAAAAGAATCAAAGGATATTATCTATAAAGTTGCAGCTAAAGATAAGGTAGAAAAACACATCACCGAAAAAAGTACAAATATCCGTTTTGAAAAAGATGAAAGTAAAGCTCGTAGTGAAAATCCTGTTACAATTGACGGAGAGGATGGCTATGTAATCACGACGACGACCTACGATGTCAATCCAGAAACTGGTCATGTTACCGAAAAGGTTACCGTAGAGAAAAAAGAAGCCACGGATACAGTTATCAAAGTTCCAGCTAAAAGCAAGGTTGAGCGTGAAGTTCTTCCTACAAGTGTTATTCGTTTTGAAAAAGATGAAACTAAAGACCGTAGTGAAAATCCTGTTACAATTGACGGAGAGGACGGAACTATAACCACGACAACGACCTACGATGTTAATTCAGAGACTGGTAAGGTCACAGAAAAGGTTACTGTAGACAGAAAAGAACCGACAGACACAGTTATCAAAGTTCCTGCCAAAAGCAAGGTTGAGCGTGAAGTTCTGCCTACAAGTGTTATCCGTTTTGAAAAAGATGAAACAAAAGACCGTAGTGAAAATCCTATTACAACTGACGGAGAGGATGGCTATGTAACCACGACAAGGACCTACGATGTTAATCCAGAGAATGGTCATGTTACCGAAAAGGTTACTGTAGACAGAAAAGAAGCCACGGATACAGTTATCAAAGTTCCAGCTAAAAGTAAGGTTGAGCGTGAAGTTCTTCCCACAAGTGTTATACGTTATGAAAAAGATGAGAGTAGAGACCGAGGAGCTTCTATTGAGATGATTGATGGAGAGGATGGCTATGTAACTACGACAAGGACCTACGATGTTAATCCAGAGAATGGTAAGGTTACCGAAAAGGTTACTGTAGACAGAAAAGAAGCTACAGATACAGTTATCAAAGTTCCTGCCAAGAGCAAAGTTGAGCGTGAAGTTCTTCCTACAAGTGTCATCCGTTATGAAAAAGATGAAAGTAAAGCTCGTAGTGAAAATCCTGTTACAATTGACGGAGAGGATGGCTATGTAACCACGACGACGACCTACGATGTCAATCCAGAAACTGGTCATGTTACCGAAAAAGTTACTGTTGATAGAAAAGAAGCCACGGATACAGTTATCAAAGTTCCAGCCAAAAGCAAGGTTGAGCGTGAAGTCCTTCCTACAAGTGTCATCCGTTTTGAAAAAGATGAAAGTAAAGCTCGTAGTGAAAATCCTGTTACAATTGACGGAGAGGATGGCTATGTAACCACGACGACGACCTACGATGTTAATCCAGAGAATGGTAAGGTTACCGAAAAAGTTACTGTAGACAGAAAAGAACCGACAGACACAGTTATCAAAGTTCCAGCCAAAAGCAAGGTTGAGCGTGAAGTTCTGCCTACAAGTGTCATCCGTTATGAAAAAGATGAGAGTAGAGACCGAGGAGCTTCTATTGAGATGGTTGATGGAGAGGATGGCTATGTAACCACGACAAGGACCTACGATGTTGATTCAGAGACTGGTAAGGTCACAGAAAAGGTTACTGTAGACAGAAAAGAACCGACAGACACAGTTATCAAAGTTCCAGCCAAAAGCAAGGTTGAGCGTAAAGTCCTTCCTACAAGTGTCATCCGTTATGAAAAAGATGAGAGTAGAGACCGAGGAGCTTCTATTGAGATGGTTGACGGAGAGGATGGCTATGTAACCACGACAAGAACCTACGATGTTAATCCAGAGACTGGTAAGGTTAGCGAAAAGGTTACTGTTGATAGAAAAGAAGCCACGGATACAGTTATCAAAGTTCCAGCTAAAGATAAGGTAGAAAAACGCATCGCCGAAAAAAGTACAAATATCCGTTTTGAAAAAGATGAAACTAGAGACCGTAGTGAAAATCCTGTTACAATTGACGGAGAGGATGGCTATGTAATCACGACAAGGACCTACGATGTTGATTCAGAGACTGGTAAGGTTAGCGAAAAGGTTACCGTAGAGAAAAAAGAAGCCACGGATACAGTTATTAAAGTTCCAGCTAAAAGTAAGGTTGAGCGTGAAGTTCTGCCTACAAGTGTTATCCGTTTTGAAAAAGATGAAACTAGAGACCGTAGTGAAAATCCTGTTACAATTGACGGAGAGGATGGCTATGTAATCACGACGACGACCTACGATGTTGATTCAGAGACTGGTAAGGTTACCGAAAAGGTTACCGTAGAGAAAAAAGAAGCCACGGATACAGTTATCAAAGTTCCAGCCAAAAGCAAGGTTGACCGCGAAGTCCTTCCTACAAGTGCTATCCGTTATGAAAAAGATGAAAGTAGAGACCGAGGAGCTTCTATTGAGATGGTTGACGGAGAGGATGGCTATGTAACCACGACGACGACCTACGATGTCAATCCAGAGACTGGTAAGGTTAGAGAAAAGGTTACTGTTGATAGAAAAGAAGCCACGGATACAGTTATCAAAGTTCCAGCCAAAAGCAAGGTTGACCGCGAAGTCCTTCCTACAAGTGTCATCCGTTATGAAAAAGATGAGACTAGAGACCGAGGAGCTTCTATTGAGATGGTTGACGGAGAGGATGGCTATGTAACCACAACGACGACCTACGATGTTAATCCAGAGACTGGTAAGGTTAGCGAAAAGGTTACTGTTGATAGAAAAGAAGCTACGGATACAGTTATCAAAGTTCCAGCCAAAAGCAAGGTTGACCGCGAAGTCCTTCCTACAAGTGTCATCCGTTATGAAAAAGATGAGAGTAGAGACCGAGGAGCTTCTATTGAGATGATTGATGGAGAGGATGGCTATGTAACTACAACAAGGACCTACGATGTTAATCCAGAGAATGGTCATGTTACCGAAAAGGTTACTGTAGACAGAAAAGAACCGACAGACACAGTTATCAAAGTTCCTGCCAAGAGCAAGGTTGAAGAAGTTCTTGTTCCATTTGCTACTAAATATGAAGCAGATAATGACCTTTCTGCAGGACAGGAGCAAGAGATTACTCTAGGAAAGAATGGGAAAACAGTTACAACGATAACTTATGATGTAGATGGAAAGAGTGGACAAGTAACTGAGAGTACTTTAAGTCAAAAAGAAGACTCTCAAACACGAGTTGTTAAAAAAGGAACCAAGCCCCAAGTTCTTGTCCAAGAAATTCCAATCGAAACAGAATATCTCGATGACCCAACTCTTTATAAAGGTCAAGAAGTAGAAGAAGCAGGAGAAATTGGTGAAATTACGCTTACTACAATTTATACTGTAGATGAACGTGATGGAACAATTGAAGAAACTACTTCTCGTCAAATTACTAAAGAGATGGTAAAAAGACGTATAAGGAGAGGGACGAGAGAACCTGAAAAAGTTGTTGTTCCTGAGCAATCATCTATTCCTTCGTATCCTGTATCTGTTACATCTAACCAAGGAACAAACGCAGCAGTAGAATCAGCTAAACCAGTTGCTCCAACAACAGGTTGGAAACAAGAAAATGGTATGTGGTATTTTTATAATACTGATGGTTCCATGGCAACAGGTTGGGTACAAGTGAATGGTTCATGGTACTATCTCAACTCTAATGGTTCCATGGCAACAGGTTGGGCACAAGTGAATGGTTCATGGTACTATCTCAACTCTAATGGTTCCATGGCAACAGGTTGGGTACAAGTGAATGGTTCATGGTACTATCTCAACTCTAATGGTTCCATGGCA
>NZ_VMMV01000085.1:0-11306 GCF_013277375.1 Streptococcus sp. 3613 | reverse complement strand
GCGTTTTATTGTGGGAAGACTTATTGGACTTTCGCTCAAGTAGAGTTTTTACTCAATTTCCTCACTGGATTGGGATTGAAATTCCAATTAATTTCTCTGAGTAGAGTGTCTTGATATTGGCTTCATCAATAGAGTTCTTATTAATTTTACGTTTCAAGAAAAATTCTTGAATGGTTTCGATTTCAGGCTCACGAATAGCACGGTGTTTGTTTGAGATGAGGATTTCATAGTGAAGCGGCGCTTGGGTAAAAATAACATCTGTATTCCCTGCAGAATAAACCTCAACAAGGGTTGCATCGGTACTTTCTAGCTGATTTTTTACAAGTTGCGAGTGTGAGTTTGTCGTATTGATAAGCTTCATAATATTTCCTCCGATTTTCTAATTCTATTATAGCACTTTTTGAATAAAGTCGCTTGATTTATACTCAATGAAANNCTAGCCGCAGGTTGCTCAAAACACAGTTTTGAGGTTGTAGATAAGACTGACGAAGTCAGTGACCATATCTACGGTCAGGCGACGCTGACGTGGTTTGAAGAGATTTTCGAAGAGTATTAGTCAATCTTATGCTGTTTTTTCCAAGATTGGATGGCCCATTTATGGCTACCACGTTTAAGATTTTGGATAGCCTCGTCAATAGGGAACCAGGCAATATGATTAAAGTCTTCTAGTGGATTTTGCACTTCTTTGAAAGAAGTCGCTTCATAGAGGTGGGCAGGATTGTAGTAGTAGGTATCACGATGACGAGAGTAGAAGTATTCATCAGCCTGTCCATAATAGGTACCAATTTCAGCTGTGAAACCAAGCTCTTCAATCAATTCACGCTTTAGGGCTTCCTGATGATTTTCACCTGCTTCAATTTCGCCACCTGGTAGGAACCAAGCGCCATTAGGTGCTTGAATAAGAACAATTTGTTTTTGTTTAGCGTCAGGGATAACTGCATACACTCCATAGCGTGCAACATAGTCTGTATTTGCTTTTTTTTCTCCGAAAGTTGGGTTTGCCATTGCATTTTCCTCATTATCTAGTATCTTTATTATTATCATAATGGACAAAGGCAGAGCTGTCAAGAACTTATAGTTATTTTAGTAAAAAGAGCAGAAAATTTTCATTTTCTACTCCTTTTCTATAGGATTTATACTTCTTTTTCATAAGTTTTTACTTCAACTTTTTTGGCAGACTTAATTTGAATGTTTCCCTTGCTAGTCAGAACTGCTTTGAGGTCTTTTTCGCTTGGATTTTCAAGGTAGTAGTCAGTGATTGTGTCCTCAATATAGTCTTGAATAGTCCGACGAAGTGGGCGTGCTCCCATTTTTGGATCATAACCTAGGTCAACCAGCTTTTCCTTGACCTTGTCAGTTACATCCAAATGAATGTTGTTGCTAGAGAGGCGCTTGTTAACATCTGCTAGCATGAGCTCGACAATCTGAAGGAGATTATCCTTGCTGAGAGCCTTAAATTCGATAATGCCATCAAAACGGTTCATAAACTCTGGGCTAAAGAAGTTGCCGAGTTCACCGAGAACAGAGTTGGTACGTCCTTCTCTAGTAGCCCCAAATCCAACGTTGGCTTCAGACTTACCTGTACCTGCATTTGAGGTCATGATAATGATGGCATCCTTGAAGCTAACGGTCCGTCCTTGCCCATCTGTCAAACGACCATCGTCCAAGACTTGTAGAAACATGTGCATAACATCTGGGTGAGCTTTTTCCACTTCATCGAGAAGGATGAGAGAATATGGATTGCGGCGAACTTTTTCAGTTAATTGACCAGCCTCATCATAGCCAACATAACCTGGAGGAGCGCCGACCAACTTAGCCACACTGTGTTTTTCCATGTATTCACTCATATCAAAGCGAATCATACTATCAGCAGAACCAAAGAGTTCGATAGCTAATTGTTTGGAAAGTTCTGTCTTACCGACCCCAGTTGGTCCGACAAAGAGGAAGCTTCCAATTGGACGGTTAGGCGTACCAAGACCGACACGATTACGGCGAATAGCCTTAGCAATCTTATCGACTGCATCATCTTGGCCAATAATATGAGACTTGAGATCTTCGGCTAGATGGATGAGTTGAGATTGTTCTTTCTCTTTTAAATCACCAACAGGGATGTTGGTTTTCTGTTCAATAATATGCTCAATGGTTTTTTCACTGATGATTGGAGTATCCTGGTCTGTGACCTTTTTCTTTTGCATTTCCTTATATTTGGCAATCTGGTCACGGAAGTAGGCGGCTTTTTCAAAATCTTCTTCTCGTGTAGCTTGAGACTTGAGATTTTCAGCCTCAATCAAGCGCTGATCAATGACTTTAGGGTCTACAAAATTCAAGGTCAAATTCATCTTAGAACCAGCTTCATCTAGGAGGTCAATGGCCTTGTCAGGTAAGAAGCGATCTTGGATGTAACGATTGGAAAGAGTTGCAGCTGCTTCAATTGCAGCATCGGTATATTGAACGTGGTGGTATTCTTCGTATTTCTTTTGAATCCCTTTGAGGATAGTGATTGTTTCTTCCACCGTTGGTTCATCAACCTTGACAGGCTGCATACGACGCTCGAGGGCAGCATCCTTTTCAATGATACGGTATTCATTGAGGGTAGTAGCGCCGACCAGTTGCAGTTCCCCACGAGCAAGGGCTGGCTTGAGGATATTTCCTGCGTCCATATTACCATCACTCGCAGAACCAGCACCGACAATTTCATGGATTTCATCGATAAAGAGGATGATGTCCTCACGTTTGCGAATTTCTTCCATGAGTTTTTGCATGCGTTCTTCAAATTGTCCACGGATCCCCGTTCCTTGCACCAAGCTAACCACATCCAGACGGATGACTTGTTTGCCTTGGAGTTTATGTGGAACATCACCATCAACAATTTTCTGAGCTAGGCCTTCGACAACGGCAGTTTTTCCGACACCCGGTTCACCGATAAGAACAGGATTATTCTTGGTTCTACGATTGAGAATCTCGATGACACGGATAATCTCATCGTCGCGCCCAATAACGGGGTCAATGTCTCCACGACGGGCAATCTCAGTTACGTTGATACCAAATTCTTCCAGCAGGCCTTTTTCTTGGCTTGCTGGTGGAGTTTGAGCAGAACCACGATTTTGGGAACCATAACCGCCGTTTCCACCGTAACCTCCACCTGATTGGGTTGGGGGAATAGGAGGAGTATTGCTAGAAGGTCTGAAATTGTTTAGGTCATTGAAAAAATCACCAAAGGGATCGAAGTCACGATTGTTCAGATCCGTCATACCTTTGAAGAGGCTATTGTTAGGATCTGTTTTGATAATCTTGTAGCAGTTTTGACAGAGGTCAATTTGTTTTTGTTTTCCATTGAGATTGGTGTAAAGATGAATTGTTGAGTCGTTGATTTTACAGTTTTGACAAAGCATACATCTACCTCATTTCTTTCTTTATCCTGATCTGTTTAAAGGTCAAAAATAGTCAAATTCCTATACTCTCATTATAACAGGATTGGGGTGTAAAGCAAGTAAAAAGATTGCAGCTTTGAAAAGTTGTTGCAATGAAAATTTTTGTGAATTTGGACTATAAAAAAATCCTATTTGTGAGACAAAAAGGATTTTGGTTAGACATGCAGGGACAATCCCAGCTTGTTTTAGATTAGTAGAGAAGTTCGTAAATCTCCATTGCAATTAAGTCAATGCTATCAAACGTATACGTTTCGCGAGCTTCTACGTCACGAAGGGTAAAGATTGAGCCGTTTTCTTCGTCGTGGCTGTACGCAACTTCTGCAACAACAACTCCTTCGCGTTCAAAATTACGTTTTAAATTTCCGCCATCGTTTGCCATTGCTTCAAGGCGGTTGATGATTCTAACCAAATGTGATTCCATTTTGATTCTCCTTCATTTCTTATCGTTACTATTTTACCATAAAGGAGGCCAACTTGACTAGAAAAAAACTAAGATTTCTCGCTAATTCTGCTAGTTTAAAGATTTTTAAATAAATTGGATAAAAGATTTGAATTTTAATTCAATATACGTTATAATCATACAGTATTCTATTTTAGAAAGCAGTGTGACTATGAATTTTTCTTTTTTACCTAAGTATTTACCTTATTTTAACTATGGGGCTGTTGTGACGGTTCTTATTTCTATCTGTGTTGTCATTTTGGGAACCATTTTGGGGGTTGTCTTGGCTTTTGGGCAACGTTCAAAGTTTAAACCGCTTGTTTGGCTGGCCAACTTGTACGTTTGGATTTTCCGTGGGACACCTATGATGGTTCAGATTATGATTACCTTTGCTCTTATGCACATCAATGCTCCGACTATTCAGGTTGGGATTTTGGGTGTTGATCTTTCTCGTCTGATTCCAGGGATTTTGATTATTTCTATGAACAGTGGTGCTTATGTTTCTGAGACTGTTCGTGCTGGGATTAATGCGGTTCCTAAGGGGCAGTTAGAGGCGTCCTATTCTTTAGGGATTCGTCCTAAAAATGCGATGCGGTATGTGATTTTGCCACAAGCAATCAAAAATATTTTGCCAGCATTGGGGAACGAATTTATCACCATTATCAAGGACAGCTCCCTCTTATCAGCTATTGGGGTCATGGAGTTGTGGAATGGGGCTACAACAGTTTCTACAACAACCTATCTACCTTTAACACCACTTTTATTTGCAGCATTTTACTACTTGATTATGACCTCTATTCTGACAGTAGCCTTGAAAGCTTTTGAAAAACATATGGGACAAGGAGATAAGAAATAATGACAGAAATCTTGATAAAAATTGAAAATTTACATAAATCTTTTGGAAAGAATGAAGTATTGAAGGGCATCAACCTCGAGATTAAAAGAGGAGAAGTTGTCGTTATCATCGGTCCTTCGGGGAGCGGGAAATCTACCTTGCTTCGCTCTATGAATTTGTTGGAGGAAGCAACCAAGGGGAAGGTTATCTTTGAGGGAGTCGATATTACGGACAAGAAGAATGACCTCTTTGCCATGCGTGAGAAGATGGGCATGGTTTTCCAACAATTTAACCTCTTTCCTAATATGACTGTGATGGAAAATATTACCTTGTCACCTATCAAGACCAAAGGTGAAAGCAAGGCAGTTGCTGAGAAGAGAGCTCAAGAGCTGTTGGAAAAAGTTGGTTTGCCGGATAAGGCAGACGCTTATCCACAGAGTTTGTCAGGTGGGCAGCAGCAACGGATTGCTATCGCGCGTGGGTTGGCTATGGAACCAGATGTTTTACTCTTTGACGAGCCAACTTCAGCCTTGGATCCTGAAATGGTGGGTGAGGTATTGGCTGTTATGCAAGATCTAGCCAAGTCAGGAATGACCATGGTTATCGTAACACATGAGATGGGATTTGCCCGTGAGGTGGCAGATCGTGTCATCTTTATGGCAGACGGTGTGGTTGTTGAAGACGGAATACCTGAACAGATTTTTGAACAAACCCAAGAACAACGGACTAAAGACTTCTTGAGTAAGGTTTTATAATCTATTTTAAAATTTCAAGACAAGATTAGTGAAAAGCTCAACCAGAGATTTTTCTTATAGTTTGAAACTATAGGATAGCCTAGGAAATAAGTGTTAGGGGGTGCAGGCAGTTTTTGCTATAATGGAAGATATTTGAAAGAAAAGAGAAGTGATATGACACAGATCATTGATGGGAAAGCTTTAGCGGTCAAATTGCAGGGGCAATTGGCTGAAAAGACTGCAAAATTAAAGGAAGAAACAGGTCTAGTACCTGGTTTGGTAGTGATTTTGGTTGGGGATAATCCAGCCAGCCAAGTCTACGTTCGCAACAAGGAGAGGTCAGCTCTTGCGGCTGGTTTCCGTAGCGAAGTAGTGCGAGTTCCAGAGACCATTGCTCAAGAGGAATTGTTAGACCTGATTGCTAAATATAATCAGGATCCAGCTTGGCATGGGATTTTGGTCCAGTTGCCATTACCAAAACACATTGATGAAGAGGCGGTTCTATTGTCTATTGATCCAGAAAAGGATGTGGATGGGTTCCATCCCTTAAACATGGGGCGTCTCTGGTCTGGTCATCCAGTCATGATTCCTTCGACACCTGCAGGAATTATGGAAATGTTTCATGAATATGGGATTGAATTAGAAGGTAAAAATGCGGTCGTCATCGGTCGTTCAAACATTGTTGGAAAACCCATGGCCCAGCTTCTTTTAGCCAAAAATGCAACAGTAACCTTGACCCATTCACGCACCCATAATCTTGCCAAGGTGGCTGCTAAAGCAGATATTCTTGTAGTCGCAATCGGTCGTGCTAAGTTTGTGACTGCTGACTTTGTCAAACCAGGTGCGGTTGTCATTGATGTCGGTATGAACCGCGATGAAAATGGGAAGCTCTGTGGAGATGTTGACTATGAGGCAGTTGCCCCACTTGCTAGCCACATCACACCAGTTCCTGGAGGTGTAGGCCCTATGACCATTACCATGCTAATGGAGCAAACTTATCAGGCAGCACTTCGGACATTGGATAGAAAATAAGAGAAAAATCGCTGAAGAGAGTGTATTTTCTATAGCTATATCTGAAATGGCAGAAATGAGTATTAAATTTTAGATATAAGATTACAAAAGGAGGTCTGCGCCTCCTTTTTGTTGTATAATAAAAGCGAGAGGAAAAAACGATGAAAGTGATTGATCAAACTTTACTAGAAAAAGTTATTATTGAACGTTCTCGTACAAGTCATAAAGGAGACCATGGTCGTCTGCTGCTGCTTGGTGGCACTTATCCTTATGGAGGTGCTATCATTATGGCTGCACTAGCTGCTGTTAAGAGTGGTGCAGGATTGGTGACCGTTGGAACGGACAGGGAAAATATTCCAGCTCTGCACAGCCATTTACCTGAGGCTATGGCATTTTCTCTTCAAGACAAGCAATTGTTAAAAGAGCAGTTGGAGAAGGCAGAAGTTGTCTTGCTGGGACCTGGTTTAGGAGACGATGCTTTTGGAGAAGATCTAGTCAAACAGGTCTTTGCTAGCTTAAAACAGAATCAGATTTTGATTGTAGATGGTGGTGCCCTGACCATTCTTGCTAGGACAAGTTTGTCGTTTCCGTCTAACCAGCTTATCCTAACTCCCCACCAAAAAGAATGGGAAAAGCTGTCTGGTATTGCTATTGAAAAGCAAAAGGAAGATGCAACAGCTAGTGCCCTGACTTCATTTCCTCAAGGAACAATTTTGGTGGAGAAAGGTCCGGCTACTCGTATTTGGCAAGCTAGCCAATCTGATTATTACCAGTTACAGGTCGGCGGTCCCTATCAGGCGACTGGGGGGATGGGAGATACTCTTGCTGGAATGATTGCAGGATTTGCAGGCCAATTCCGACAGGCCAGTCTCTACGAATGTGTGACGGTAGCGACCCATCTTCATTCAGCTATTGCCCAAGAACTAGCTCAAGAACAGTATGTGGTTTTGCCAACGGAGATTAGTAATTGTATTTCTAAAGTAATGAAAATTATTTGTCAACAAGAGAGGGTAAGCAAAGATAAACTTGTTTAAAATAGATAGATAAACCCACTTCCTTCTCTTAATTTATGATTCTTGAAATGCGCCTGCTTTAATGCTAAACTAGACGTATCAAAGTTAAGGTCTTGTTTTTGGAACTGGAAAGAGATGAACAAAGCAAATACATAAAAGATAAATTCATTTTTATTCGTTTTATAAAAATAAAATGCATGTTTTCAAAGAAAGATTGATAAAAAATGTAAATTTGATCTTTTTACTTGAATAAAAAGCGATTTCATAGTAGAATAAGAACTGAGAATGATGGAGGTAAATCGGTGGAAAATCTGAAGAAAATGGCAGGTATCAAGGCTGCTGAGTTCGTGAGCGATGGAATGGTCGTTGGACTTGGAACAGGCTCGACTGCCTATTATTTTGTAGAAGAAATCGGTCGTCGTATCAAGGAAGAAGGATTGCAGATTACAGCTGTAACAACTTCTAGTGTGACCACTAAACAGGCAGAAGGCCTTAATATCCCGCTCAAGTCTATTGACCAAGTAGACTTTGTCGATGTGACGGTTGATGGCGCGGATGAAGTGGATAGTCAGTTTAACGGAATCAAAGGCGGTGGTGGTGCCCTTCTCATGGAAAAGGTGGTCGCAACACCATCAAAAGAATACATTTGGGTGGTGGATGAAAGCAAGCTGGTCGAAAAACTAGGTGCTTTTAAATTGCCAGTAGAAGTGGTTCAGTATGGCGCAGAACAGGTCTTTCGTCGTTTTGAGCGAGCTGGCTACAAACCAAGTTTCCGTGAAAAAGACGGCCAACGTTTTGTGACGGATATGCAGAATTTTATCATTGACCTCGCCTTGGATGTCATTGAAAATCCAATTGCTTTTGGACAAGAATTGGACCATGTCGTTGGTGTTGTGGAGCATGGTTTATTCAACCAAATGGTGGATAAGGTAATCGTTGCTGGACGAGATGGAGTTCAGATTTCAACTTCAAAAAAAGGAAAATAGAAGGGGGCATAAGATGTCTAAATTTAATCGTATTCATTTGGTGGTACTGGATTCTGTAGGAATCGGTGCAGCACCAGATGCTAATAACTTTGTCAATGCAGGGGTTCCAGATGGAGCTTCTGACACACTGGGACACATTTCAAAAACAGTTGGTTTGAATGTCCCAAACATGGCTAAAATAGGTCTTGGAAATATTCCTCGTGAAACTCCTCTTAAGACTGTAGCAGCTGAAAGCAATCCAACTGGATATGCAACAAAATTAGAGGAAGTATCTCTTGGTAAGGATACTATGACTGGACACTGGGAAATCATGGGACTCAACATTACTGAGCCTTTCGATACTTTCTGGAACGGATTCCCAGAAGAAATCCTGACAAAAATCGAAGAATTCTCAGGACGCAAGGTTATTCGTGAAGCCAACAAACCTTATTCAGGAACGGCTGTTATCGATGATTTTGGACCACGTCAGATGGAAACTGGAGAGTTGATTATCTATACTTCAGCTGACCCTGTTTTGCAGATTGCTGCCCACGAAGACATTATTCCTTTGGACGAATTGTACCGTATCTGTGAATACGCTCGTTCAATTACACTTGAGCGCCCTGCCCTTCTAGGTCGTATCATTGCTCGCCCTTATGTAGGTGAACCAGGTAACTTCACTCGTACGGCAAACCGTCGTGACTTGGCTGTATCTCCATTTGCCCCAACTGTTTTGGATAAATTGAATGAGGCTGGTATCGATACTTATGCTGTGGGTAAAATCAATGATATCTTTAACGGTGCTGGTATCAACCATGATATGGGTCACAACAAGTCAAACAGTCATGGAATAGATACACTATTGAAGACCATGAGCCTTGCTGAATTTGAAAAAGGATTCTCATTCACAAACTTGGTTGACTTTGATGCCCTTTACGGCCACCGTCGTAATGCTTACGGCTATCGTGATTGCTTGCATGAGTTTGATGAACGCTTACCTGAAATTATCGCAGCCATGCGAGAGAACGACCTTCTCTTGATTACTGCTGACCATGGAAATGACCCAACGTATGCAGGAACGGATCACACTCGGGAATATATTCCATTGTTGGCCTATAGCCCTGCCTTTAAAGGAAATGGTTTGATTCCAGTTGGACATTTTGCAGATATCTCAGCGACTGTTGCAGATAACTTTGGTGTTGAAACAGCTATGATCGGGGAAAGTTTCTTAGATAAATTGGTATAAGATGACGCGCTATGCTCTGCTGGTGAGAGGCATCAATGTTGGTGGCAAGAATAAGGTCGTCATGGCGGAGCTTCGTCAAGAACTGACAGAGTTGGGAATTGAAAAGGTTGAAAGCTACATCAACAGTGGTAATATCTTCTTTATTTCGATAGATTCCAAAGCCCAATTGATTGAAAAGTTAGAGGCTTTCTTTGGAACTCGTTATCCATTTATTCAGAGCTTTTCTTTACTGAGTCTAGAAGACTATGAAGCAGAAGTGGAGAATCTACCAGCTTGGTGGAATGAAGACTTGGCAAGAAAAGACGTTCTCTTTTACACTGAGCTTTTGGATGTGGAGCAAGTCATCGCTAGAGTTGAGAGTTTAGAGCTGAAAATGAGGTCGTTCATTTTGGAAAACTTGGGATTTTCTGGGGAAAATTCTCTGAGAAAACCTACTCTAAGACTGCCTATCACAAGTACTTGCTCAAGGTGCCTTTCTACCGCCATATTACTATTCGTAATGCTAAAACCTTTGACAAAATTGGTCAAATGCTAAAAAAATAATAAAGGAGACACACAATGACATTTTTAAACAAAATCCATGAAACTGCTACTTTCCTGAAAGATAAAGGAATCCAAACGCCTGAGTTCGGTCTAATTCTTGGGTCAGGACTGGGAGAATTAGCAGAAGAAATCGAAAATCCAGTTGTAGTAGACTATGCTGAGATTCCAAACTGGGGCCGCTCTACAGTAGTCGGTCACGCTGGTAAATTAGTATATGGTGAACTGGCAGGTCGCAAGGTCTTGGCTCTTCAAGGTCGTTTCCATTTTTACGAAGGCAATCCTCTGGAAGTCGTGACTTTCCCAGTACGTGTTATGAAAGTTCTTGGATGTGAAGGTGTCATTGTAACCAATGCTGCTGGTGGTATTGGATATGGCCCTGGTACTTTGATGGCTATCTCAGACCATATCAATATGACGGGGCAAAACCCATTGATGGGTGAAAACTTGGATGATTTTGGTCCACGTTTCCCAGATATGTCTAAGGCCTACACACCAAAATACCGTGCTACTGCCCATGAAGTTGCTAAAAAACTTAATATCAAGCTTGATGAAGGTGTCTATATCGGTGTAACTGGTCCAACTTATGAAACACCAGCAGAAATTCGTGCCTATAAGACACTGGGAGCAGATGCAGTTGGTATGTCTACGGTTCCTGAAGTGATCGTGGCAGCCCACTCAGGTTTGAAAGTTCTGGGAATCTCATGTATCACTAACTTTGCGGCCGGTTTCCAAGAAGAACTCAACCACGAAGAAGTTGTGGAAGTAACCGAACGTGTCAAAGGTGACTTTAAAGGCTTGCTTAAAGCGATTCTTGCAGAATTGTAAGAAAAAAGATTTAAAAGGGGGAATGCCTCTTTCCTTTCATGGTTGACTATTCGGAACAAAGAAGAAACATAGGTAGACTATGGGTTTCTTCCTACTCTTGTAACTGAAAGAGTCTGATAGTTAGCATTGTGAAAGACAAGATTCTAGGATACTAGCATTAGCTTCCTAGCCAAGCAGACTAGTATGATAAGAAGAGATAAGAATGAATTTATACTCAATGAAAATCAAAGAGCAAACTAGGAAGTTAGCCGCAGGTTGCTCAAA
>NZ_VMMV01000084.1:0-1524 GCF_013277375.1 Streptococcus sp. 3613 | reverse complement strand
AGTATGCGAGAGGGAACGACAGGTGAAGTCTTAACCATCACAAACAATGGACAGGAAAACCATCTAGTCAAGATGGTATTCTTGGAATTAAAAAATACAGAGAAACCAGCAAGGATAGCGTTCGCAAGCCATGGTTGGAGTTTTTCGGGAATAAACCCTTTACCCAGCGCCCCGAGCGAGCCATCAGCCAAGCAGACCAACTGCTAGATTACAAGAGCTGGTCCGAGGAGGACAGGAAAATGTTTAGTCAACTACGTATGCGTGAAGAACAAGCCTTACTCGCTCATGACTATGCATTGGAACAAGCGGAGGAAAAAGACTTAGAGCGTGGTCGTGCAGAGGGGATTGAACAGGGACTGGAGCGTGGTCTTGAACGTGGACGAGCTGAAGGGATTGAACAAGGGCGAGAAGAAGGCTTGGAACGTGGGAAACTTTTTGCCTTTCTGGATATGGTTCGCCAAGGACTTCTGACTTCCGAGGTTGCCAGCCATCAGCTGGGTATGAGCGTCGCTGAGTTTGAGTCCTTGCTATGAGGTCACATTTTTTTAATATAGTAGAAAGTTAATGAAATGGCGAGTTATTTCTAAAATACTTGTCATTTTTGATTGACATTTGGAAGGGGGGATAGGATAATACCATAGAAGTGAGTTCTGTTCAACTATCGATATGGATTAGATATGTGAAGTTTGACTCAAAGTTTAAGAAATTTGTGAGATTTTCACTTGGGAGATACGGTATTTGAAGGGTATTTCATCTCACAAAGGTGTTTTTTCAACCTTTTTTGAAAAAAATGAAAGCTCTTCTAGGCATAAGAAAACACCTCTGTGTTATACTTGTTGTTCAACCACAAACACAAGAAAGGCACAGAGATGCAAGACAATTATACTACAAAAGCCAAACAAAAGAAGGAAAATCAAATAGAGAAATTGCCTCTTTGCTTGGAAAAGCTCCTCAAACTATCCACACTGAAATCAAGCGTGAGACAGTCTGACAATGTCTTGGAAAAGGGCGCTTCAAAGAGGTTTATTCTACCGACTATGCTCAACAGTCTTATGAAAACAATCGCAGGCGCTCGGTCAAGAAATCAAGCTTAACCAAAGAACTAAAGGAAAAGATTCTCCACTATCATAATCAAAAGTTTTCTCCTGAAATGATGGTTATGGCTAAAGGGGTTAACGTGGGAATTTCAACCATTTACTATTGTATTCATAATGGAAAATTGGGATTAATACTAGACTAAAATCAAAAAGCATTATATAATAGTAATATGAAATCAACTAAAGAAGAAATCCAAGCTATCAAAACACTTTTAAAAGACTCTAGTACAGCTAAATATCATAAACGCCTTCAAATCGTTCTATTTCGTCTGATGGGTAAATCTTATAAAGAGATTATAGAGCTTTTAGACTGTAATCAAACAACGATTTGGCCAACTGTAAAAAAATATGAGGAGTTCGGACGCGATTCTCTCCTTCAAGAAATACGTGGTGGTCGTAACCATGCACATATGACAATTGAGGAAGA
>NZ_VMMV01000083.1:0-8187 GCF_013277375.1 Streptococcus sp. 3613 | reverse complement strand
CTGGATATGGTTCGCCAAGGACTTCTGACTTCCGAGGTTGCCAGCCATCAGCTGGGTATGAGCGTCGCTGAGTTTGAGTCGCTATTGAAAAAACATTACAAATAAGACCTAAAAAATACAGAGAAACCAGCAAAGACGAGGTTCGCAAGCCGTGGTTGGAGTTTTTTGGGAATAAACCTTTTACCCAGGAACCCGAGCGAGCCATCAGTCAAGCAGACCAACTGCTAGACTATAAGAGCTGGTCCGAGGAGGACAGGGAGATGTTTAGTGAACAACGCAGACGCGAAGAACAAGCCTTGTTAGCGCAGGACTATGCCTTGGAACAAGCTGAAGAAAAAGGGTTGGAACGCGGTCGTGCAGAGGGGATTGAACAGGGTTTAGAGCGTGGTCACATGATTACAGCCTATGAGAATGTGGCTCTCTGGCATGAACACGACATTTCCCACTCATCAGCTGAGCGTATCATCACACCAGATACGACCATCTTGATTGACTACATGCTCAACCGTTTTGGAAATATCGTCAAGAACTTGACGGTCTTACCAGAAAACATGATCCGCAACATGAACGCGACTTTTGGTCTGATCTTTAGCCAACGTGCTATGTTGACCTTGATTGGTAAAAGGCATGACCCGTGAGCAAGCCTATGACTTGGTACAACCAAAAACAGCCTACTCTTGGGACAAGCAAGTAGACTTCAAACTACTTCTGGAAGTAGATCCAGAGGTGACATCACGTTTGACACAAGAGGAAATCGATGAGATTTTCAACCATCTTTACTATACCAAACGAGTGGAGCCTATCTTTGAACGTCTAGGATTAGAATAATTAGAAAAAATCGAATTTCTATGACTCCATTTATAGGAGTAGCAGAACTTCGATTTTTATGTTATCTCAAAGCCCTTTGCTAAAAAATATAGTAGATTGAAACTAGAATAGTACACCTCTGCTTCTAAAACATGGTTAGAAATCGATTTGATTGTCCTGATTGATTTGTCCTATTTCTATTTCATTTTACTATAGAACCGTCCCATAAGGAGGGAGATTGGAAAATCTCCAGACTAGAGAAGTCAGCGACTTTCTTTGAATTTTGTTCCTTAAAGCTAGTCGTCTTTTTCAAGTGACCTGAATCTGCTTTAAAGCTGCCCCTACTGAAGGGAGAGCACAATCAAACTGTGCCGCAATTTCCCTGAAAGCAGCCTCGGGATGAGCCTCTACAAAAGTTTTCGACTCTTCTAAAGGAAGCTTTCGATTTTTGATGACTCGCTCTTTCCGCTCTCAGTGTCCTTGTTCACCTCATTTCTTTTCCTAGCTGAAGAGAGGTCTGAGACCAAGGTCAAAAACCTTGGCTGCCTCGGTATGCCTGTGTTCTTCTTTGATGCCATCCAATGCTCCTTGTTTAACAGCAGTAGGCTAGGTCATGGCTTTCTGATCAGCTGCTTGTTTAAAACGAAGCAACTATAGTAGTCAAGTAGTCAGGAGAGTCAAGGAGCCCCTATCTTCTGTTCTATAGCAAGCAATAAGAAGAGCTAGTGATCTCACTGGCAGTTTCTCTTTTTTAGGCTCCTTGCATCTTGTCATCTTCCAATGATGACAATGAAAAAGGTGCAGCCCCTTGCATTTTTCTACTTATTTTGTGGAGTCTAGTGAAAAAAGTCATCGTTACTTTGAAAATTCAAATAATAGTTATACAAATTAATGGCTGATTGAATCCTAAAGCATCAGATCATAAGATGGAATGAGAATTGGTAATTTCTTAACAAATTCATTCATAATCAAAATTATGGATAAAAAAACCGAATAAAATTTACAAAAATCCAAAAAATGTTTTTTTTTTTTTTAGCAAAATATAAGTAAGCAAAAAAGTTGCATATAGTTTGGTAATTATGTATCATAGTACAGTAAAACTATGCATAGAGGAGGTCTCCTTCTATAAGGAAGGAGGAGCTTCTCTTGTGTAGAAAAATATAATCCTAAAGGAGAGTTTAAGTAATGGACAAGAAAGTATCCATGAGTCGATCTGAGCGCCTGCGTCGTGAGAAGGTCACGCGTTATTCTATTCGTAAATATAGCTTTGGTGCAGCCAGTGTTGCAGTAGCGGCTCTATTTATGTTTTTGGGGAACGGAGCAGTGTCAGCTGCTGAGAATGGCGTAGACTCACAAGGCGGAGCCGCTGTGGCAGCCAGTCCTAACGGGGGGGGGGGAGACTCCACCAGGAGATGGAGCAACGTCTACTAACGCAGAAAATGGACAAGCAACAGCTGGGAATGAGAATGCTCGTGTGGAACCCACCGCTCCAACTCATGCAGGGACAACAAAAACAGAAAATGGAATCAGCTATACTGTAGAGTTCTCAGATGATGCAAAGAAGGAAGTCTATGTCTACAATGAGGAAGATGCAAATGTTGAATTCAACATCACATCAGAAGCAAATGGGTTTACTTCTGTAGAGACCACTAAAGCTTCAAATCAAAAATTCACCCAACAAGTAGATGAGACTACAATAACCGATGGCTATGGTTATAATTTCAAAAAATTTACTACAGAGCAAACTTCTCCCTTAACAGTAGCAATGACTGGTAAACCTAATGACAGTTTGAAGTCAAATAATAAATATACTAAAAATCAGGAACAACATCTAACAATAGGGGAGCGTTATCTTCGTGTAACATCGAAAGATAATCGTACACTGTCTGCTGCAGGCAGTGGAGTTAACGCAGTCGGATACTTTAAAGTTGTCCTTAAATCTCAAACCTACAAATACAGCATCCAGGAACCAGCAAGCAATGCTGATAAAATCAGTGTTACAGATATTAACAATTTAACTCTTACAGATATTGAAAAAATTAAAAATCAGCTTAAAGTTGAATATTCTAAAACTAGCCAGGATGCTAGACTAGCGTCGCAAAGAGGGACTGTCGTACCATCTAGTGAATCAGTAGTGAAGAATATTAACGTAGCGGACGGAAACGTCACTGTAACCTATAAAGATGATTCAACCGATGTGGTTCCAGTTGGTCATGTAGCACGTACCAATCAAAGACCGACAGTTGAGATTGACTACTCCGATCCAACACCAACTAAAAAAGAAGTATTTGTGTATGGTGCAGAAGAAAACTCATTTGATATCAAAATCAAAGATGATGGTGGCAAGATTAAAAGTGCAGTTCTGAAAAAAGGAAGCAATCAATCTTTCAAAGATGCAGCAGGTTCAACAGATAAAACAGACGTTGAATATGGTTTCACAGCAGACAAAATTACTTCAGAAAGAGCCGCAACGGAAGGTGAACCAGCTGTTATTCGTTATACAGGAACTCCAGCACCATATAATCAGTTTACAAAAGATAAATTAGATAAGGCGCTAAAAGGGGATGGAGTTGCTTTAGGATGGCGTTTTGTAAATGCTGTCGATCAGGATGATGTGGATTCTAGAACAGATAGAGGGACATATAGAGACCCATCAGCATTTCGTGTAATGCTCAAACCTCAGACTCAAAAATATGATATAAAAACTCCTGAGGAAGCCGACAAGGTTGTTGTGACCGACCCTGCAGCTGTAACAGAGGAAGAGTTTGCAAAAGTAAAAGCAAAAGTCAAACTTGAATATTCTAAAACCAATCCAGATAGACGGTTAGAGTCTAAGCGTGGTCAAGAAGTAGAGAATCAAGATAGTAGGATCCAATCAATCACAAAAGATGGAAATGATTTACTAGTAACCTATGCAGATGGATCAATAGACAGAAGACCACTAACAGAGTTTACGACCCTAAATAAACAACCTGCGATCGATGCAGTGAACAAGGCTGCAGAAGATAAGATTGCAGAAATTAATGCTACTACATATCCGAATGCTACCGAGGATGAAAAACAAGCCGCTATCGCTAAGGTAAATGCAGATAAGGAAAAAGCATTAGCAGCCATCAATGATCCTAACCTAACAACAAAAGCTGCCTTGAATCAAGCTCAAACTGAAGGGACAACTGCCATTGCAGCCGACAATCCAGTAATAGCTAAAAAAGCTGAAGCCAAAGCGGCAATTGAAGCAGCTCGTAAGGCCAAAGAAGATGCCATTAATGCAGACAGGAACCTATCAGAAGCTGAAAAGACAGCCGCTATTGCTAAAGCCAATGAAGCAGCCCAGGCAGCAACAGCGAAAATCGATGCAGCGACGACAGATGCAGCTGTAGATACTGCGCAAACAGAAGCCACTACAGCCATTTCGAAAGTAAACCCAATTGCTAAAGAGAATGCTAAGGCAGCAATTGCCAATGCCTTAACAGCTAAAAATGATGAGCTTGATAAGCGCACAGACCTAAGTCAAGCAGAAAAAGACGCAGCGAAAGCAGAAGCCCAAAAATTAGCTGATGCAGAATTAGCTAAAATCAACGCTCAACCTGATAATGAAGATACAGAAGATGCAGCTCGAGCAACCCAAAATCTTGTGAACGCTGCAGAAGATAAAGGTGTAGCGGATGTTACTTCTGTGACTCCAGTAGCCAAAGCAGCTGCTAAACAAGCAGTGGCAGATGAATTAGCTGCTAAGAATAAGGAAATCGATGATCGCCAAGATCTAACAGCTGAAGAAAAAGCGAAAGCTAAGGCAGAAGCTCAAGCAGCTGCTGACGAAGCGAACAAGGCCATTGATGCTCAACCAGATGTAGCCGCAACACCAGAAGAAGCCAAAGCAGCTCAAGATAAAGTAGAAGCCGCTAAGACACAAGGTGTAGAAGCGATTAAAGCTGTGAATCCAGAAACAACTGCTAAAGCAGCCGCTGACAAAGCCATTGATGACGCTCTTGCTGCTAAGAACAAGGCCATTGATGATCGTACAGACTTGACAGATGCAGAGAAGAAAGCTGCTAAAGACAAGGCTAAGGAAGAAGCAGACAAGGCTAAGGCAGCAGTAGCAGCCGCAACAAGTGATGCAGAAGTAGCCAAAGCCAAAGAAGCCGGTGAGTCTGCAGTTGGTGCTGTGACTCCAGTAGCCAAAGCAGCTGCTAAACAAGCAGTGGCAGATGAATTAGCTGCTAAGAATAAGGAAATCGATGATCGCCAAGATCTAACAGCTGAAGAAAAAGCGAAAGTTAAAGCAGAAGCTCAAGCTCGAGCAGCCGAAGCGAACCAGGCCATTGATGCTCAACCAGATGTAACCACAACACCAGAGGAATCAAGGAAGGTTCAAGGAGCAGTAGATAGTGCTAAGGAACACGGTGTAGCAGCGATTAAAGCTGTGAATCCAGAAACAACAACTAAAGCTGCAGCCAAGAAAGCTATTGATGATAAGCTAGCTGAACAACTAAAAGCCATTGAAAACACACCAGATGCTACGGATGAAGAAAAAGCTGAAGCTGCTGAAAAAGCGACAGCCTTAGCCAAAGAAGCTAAGCAAGCAATTGATATTGCTACAACAGATTCAGAGGTTAAGAAACTTCAAGATGATGCAAATGCTGAAATAGGGAAAGTTTTACCTGTTGTAGAAGATAAACCAAATGCTCGTAAAGCCATTGATGAGCAAACAAAAGCGAAGAAAGAAGAGATTGACGCGCGTACTGACTTATCTCCTAAAGCGAAAGAGAATCTTAAAGATAAAGCAGATCAAATAGCAGCCGAAGCTAAGAAATTAGTAGATGCTGCGAATAAAGAAGCAGATGTTAATAAGATTCAAGACGCGGATAAATCGGCAATTAGAGCAGTTGGGGATATTAACAGACCAATTGATAAAGTGCTAGTTAATGATCCAGCCAACCTAAAAGCTGAGGAAAAAGCTAAAATCTTAGAAGAAGTGAGGAAAGTGAACCCAACAGCCAAAGAGGTTAAATATAACGACGCTGGAAATATTGAAGTTACTACAGCAAATGGTGATAAGGGAATCATTAATCCAACTGATTTGGTGAAAACGTTGGAGAATCTAGATAATGGTAAAGGTGGAAACGATATTAATAAACCACTTGATAAAGTTATCATCAAGGATAAATCGATGTTGACAGAGTCAGAAAAAGCTCAAATTATTGCTGCTGTTAAGTCTGTAAATCCAAATTCTATTGTGCTACTCGATGCAGACGGAACTGTTTCAGTGTCTACACCAGAAGGTCAGACTGCAACGATTCCATCAACTGAGTTAGTGAGAACTAAGGAAGATACAGCTAAATCTGACGCAGGAAATGGTGAAATTGTTAAACCAGCAGATAAAGTGGTTGGTGAACCGACTGATTCAGCTGCACAAGCCAAAGTAGAAGAAAAATTAAGAAAACTCAATCCTGAGGCTAAATCTGTTAAATTTGATGATAAAGGTAACGCTACAGTTACTTTAAATGATGGAACTGTGGCAACAATTCCATGGAAAGATTTATTCAAATCACCGGAAGACGCAACTAAACCAAACGCAGGCAACGACATCGTTAAGCCGGCGGATAAGACGGTTGTAGCGAACTCAGACAAGTTGACAGTTGCAGAGAAGAAAGCCATTGAAGAGAAGGTTAAAGCAGTTAACCCAGGAGCGACTGTAGTAGTGGACGATAAAGGAAATGCCACAGTCACAACACCAGAAGGTAAAACAGCCGTTATTCCAGCAACAGACTTGACGAAGTCAGCAGCAGATGCAGCTAAACCAAATGCAGGCAATGATGTCAATACACCAGCAGCTAAAACTGTAGCAGCGAACCTAGACAAGTTGACAGAGGCAGAGAAGAAAGCTATTGAAGAGAAGGTTAAAGCAGTCAACCCAGGCTCAACTGTAGTAGTAGACGATAAGGGTAATGCTACAGTTACAACACCAGAAGGTAAGACAGCGGTCATTCCAGCCACTGATTTAGTGAAAACACAAGATGATATTACTAAAGAAAATGCAGGCAATGATGTCAATACACCAGCAGCTAAAACTGTAGTAGCAGATCCAGATGCCTTAACTCCAGAAGAGAAGAAAGCTATCGAAGAGAAGGTTAAAGCAGTCAACCCAGGTTCAACTGTAGTAGTAGACGATAAAGGTAATGCAACAGTAACTAAAGCTGATGGTACAGTTCTGAATATTCCAGCTTTAGACCTAGTAATCCCAGCTGGAAGCCTAGCTGACGAAGCTAAGACTGCTAAAGTGAAAACACCAGCATTCCGTACATTAGTTGGAAACAAAGATAACTTAACGGAAGATGAAAAAGCAGCAGTTAAGAAAGCAATTGAAGCCGTCAATTCAGGAGCGACTGTAGTAGTAGACGATAAAGGTAACGCCACAGTAACACTAGATGGAAATACAGTATCGATTGCAAAAGACCAATTAGTGAAAACAGAAAGTGATGTAACAGCTAAGAATAGCGGAGATAACATCAACCTTGACTTTGAAAAAGAAACAGTAGCAGACTTTACTAACTTAACAGATTCAGAAAAAGAAGCTGCAAAAGCTAAGATTAAAGCAGCAAATGCTGATGTAGTAGATGTTCTCTTTGACAAGGCAGGAAATGCAACTGTTGTAACTAAAGATGGCAAAGTTTTAGCAATTACCGCTGAAGCTATCTTTAAACAAGCTCCTTCAGCTCAAAATAACGGAGCTACTAACACTGAAGCAAAAGTGGATAAAGCTAAGTTAGCAGATGCTATTCGTCAGTTAGAAGGACTAATCATCCAAGAATCAACTAAGCTTGATGCAGAAACTGCAAAAGCAGCGAACGCATTATCAGCGGATGCTAAGAAAGTATTTGCCAATGCAGATGCAACTCAGGCAGATGTGGCTGCAACGGTTAAACGTATCAAAGACTTCTTGGCGAAAGTTTCTCCAGCAACTAATCATGCAAGTCCAGCTAATGACCAAGCTGCTCAAACACCAGCTGTAGTTCCAGCTCAAGCAGCAAATGCCAACCAAGCAGCAACAAACGTGCGTACAGTCGCTAAAGAGTTGCCAAATACAGGTACAGCAGATTCTACTGTAGCTATGGTAGCAGCTGCCGCAAGTGCCTTACTTGGTCTTGGTCTTGCAGGTCGTCGTAAAGAAGACGAAGAAGCTTAATTGGTAGATGGTTTGATACTTATCGAATAATAAATCCAATTTTCAAAGCTTAACAAGTACCTCTCATAAGAAAATCTCCTAGCAGGAAAGCCTGCTAGGAGATTTTTGCATTTCAGGAAGTGGACGGCTGGCTTGTAAGCGCGTCATAACAAGGTATCTATCATTCATGGAAGACCGTAAGCGCGTCATAACAA
>NZ_VMMV01000082.1:0-4183 GCF_013277375.1 Streptococcus sp. 3613 | reverse complement strand
AGTATGCGAGAGGGAACGATAGGTGAAGTCTTAACCATCACAAACAATGGACAGGAAAACCATCTAGTCAAGATGGCATTCTTGGAACTAAAAAAATACAGAGAAACCAGCAAAGACGAGGTTCGCAAGCCATGGTTGGAGTTTTTCGGCAACAAGCCCTTTACCCAGCAACCTGAGCGAGCCATCAGCCAAGCAGACCAACTGCTAGACTACAAGAGCTGGTCCGAGGAGGACAGGAAAATGTTTAGTCAACTACGTATGCGAGAAGAACAAGCCTTATTAGCACAGGACTATGCCTTGGAACAAGCTGAAGAAAAAGGGTTGGAGAGAGGTCGTGCAGAGGGGCTTGAACAGGGATTAAAAGTAGGTTTAGTAAATCTAGTCCGCCAAGGTCTTCTGACTTCTGAGGTTGCTAGCCAGCAGTTGGGCATGACCGTCGCTGAGTTTGAGGAGCTATTGAAAAAATACAAATAAGCCCTAAAAAAAATACAGAGAAACCAGCAAAGACAAGGTTCGCAAGCCATGGTTGGAGTTTTTTGTAACTCTCTATCTCCTAGATAGGGTTCGATAAAATATAGTGATTTCGGAGTTAGCTAGTTAGGTCATTTGTAAATCAAGTAAGCCTAAGAGAAGTAGTGATCTTAGAAAAACTGGAGCTGGCTAGCTAATAATCTAATCTATAAGAATCCCTAAGCAAAGGGTTAGAATCTATAAACTGGCCTATGATTTAGTTTTATCCATAAATGATTAAAAAGAGGGTATGGCGTGGCTACTACAGAAGAGCGGCTTTTTAATCATACAATGCTAGGATTTGTTTTTATCAATTAGCTTTTGATGTGCTTAACATCAGGGGGAAACACTTCGAAACAAACTGTAACTAAAATGTTATCAAATTGTAATAAAACCTTGATTTGTATATGTTTCTCAAGACAGAATCGTCAGGAAGCTTGATAGAATAGCTTTGTACAGCCTATCCATATATATGGATAGGCTGTCTTTTTCTTGATACTAAGTGAGATAAAGAAGTCAAATGATTATCTTTTTAAAGTAATTTAAGGTATAATAGTTTAGTCATATCAGGTTGAATGATTGAGTGCATTTTTGATTCACAAGGCAAACCTTTGCATTGTGTTACAGTTATAGACTCAGTAATTACACTTGAAAAAATTTAAACTAAAAAGGGGAACATCTAATATGTTTTATAGTGAGAAGGACGATAGAGAAAAACAATTACGTTTTTCGATTCGTAAGGTTAGTTTTGGAGCGGCCTCGGTAGCCGTGGCGGCACTCTATCTCTTTATGGGAAGTGGAGCGGTATCTGCTGCGGAAGCGCAGGCCGTACAGTCAAATGAGGAGGTGGCAGCTGATAAGGATTCAGAAACAGAGAAAAAATCAGAGGATCCACAGCTAACCTACGCTGCTCCTGCTGCAAAGAAACAAGGATCTGCAACCAATACTGAAGCAGGGGATGAAGGCAAGCAAGAGAGTCATCCAGGGACCAAAGAGGAAGAAGTCAACTCATCTGAAAGAAGCGAAACTACAACAAAGACTCAATCGGATGAAAATTCTGTGAGCGGGGACTCTAGCTCTCCAAAATCTGAAGGTGAAGGTACAAAATCAGAAGAAGCAAGCAGCAAGCCAAAAGTACGTAAAAGACGTGATGCACCATCTGGCCCAACAGCGACTGCAGCCGATGCTGATCCAGATGCAAATCAAGTGTATATAGCTCCAGGAGATGATGCAAGTGTAACAACACTAGGGAATAGTTTAAATAACTTACAAGAAAGTATTGAAAATAACACTAAAGTTCAGAATATGAATTCTCTTGGAGAAAGTAGTGGAGTAGCAGCTGGTCAAGTGAAGGAAATTACAGAATTTGGTGGTTGGAAAGCTATAACTTCAGGTGGTTCTACTGATGGGAAATTCGCTATAGCAAGAAAAACTGATAGTGGAGTTTTTCCTATCGAGACAGTTAATACGGTGTTTAAACAGGGGGGTACTAGTGAAAATTTGACATGGATTAAAGAGTCTGTTTTTGATCGTACTAATGATTACATACTTCTTTTATCCGAGGTTAGAACTAAAGCCACTATGAATAATCAGACATTTGATAAACAAGCTTATAAACCTACTGGAGAAGCTGGTGGCATTGCTAGAGGTTTGGAAGGTTTTAATGGGATAGAAAAAACATTTAAAGTTTATACACCAAAGGTAGGAACGAAAGTAACTATTGAATTTAAAACAGGATATACTGGAGATATCGATGGAAAAAAAGCAAAGTATAAAGTTGAACTGATAGCTAAAATGGCAAATTCACAGATAGAAAAATCACTTTATGATGTTACTTTTGATCCTTCTAGTTCTAGTTCTAGTTCTAGTATGACGTTAACAGCAGCAAAAGAAACACTTACAAAACAAAACTTTTCCGCCTCTCGCTCACTTGGTAAAGAAAAGTATAATGAAATGTTAGCGAGTTCTGGAAATAGGCCAGGAGGTGAACCTGGAAAATTTAAGAGTAAACTAATTGATATACCTGAAGGCTACACTGAATATACAGTTCGTATTAGTTCAGCGGATAATAGTCGTTTAGGTATGGGATACCAAATTGATTGGGAACATTATGCTTTGCCAGTTACCGGAGCAGGATTTAATGTTACTCAGGACACCAGCAAAGTTGCCAAGGATTTATCTCAAAAAGTTTATGATAAATTAATGGCACAAAAAGAAGAAGATACAAAATGGTCAACTCCTGAAACCAAGGCTGCTTATGAAGAAAAATTACAAAAAATTAAGGAAAAGATTGAATCTGGAGCTAGTACTAGTGATTATCAAACAGTAGTGAAAGAGGCTCTAGAAAAACAGAAACAGCTGAACGAAGGGCAGGAAATAAAAGACAAAGCTACAAAAGCAATAGAAGATAAGCTTAAAGAAAAAGAAGCAGAGATTGACAACAATGACAAGTTAAGTTCGGCCGAAAAAGACAAAGCTAAGGAAGCAGCGAAGAAAGCAGCAGAGGACGCTAAGCAAGCTATTACGAATGCCAACTCTCAAGATGAGGTTACCAATAAGCAAACTGAGGGAACTAAAGCTATAGACGATGTGAATCCAATAGGAACAGAGAATGCAGTCAATGCAATAGCAGAAGCTGCAGCAAGGAGAATGGCTGAGATAGATGATGATGAAACATTATCAGAAGATGAAAAGAGTATAGCTACAGAAGAAGTAGTGGAAGCTGTCAGAAAAGCAGGCGAAGCTATTAGGAAAGCTAAGGAAGCTAAAAATCAAGATGACGTTGATAAAGCCCAAGCAGATGCAATCTCTGAAGTAACTGCAGTTAAACCAGTAGGAAAAGACAAAGCTAAAAAAGCAATAGAAGATAAGCTTAAAGAAAAAGAAGCAGAGATTGACAAAAATGACAAGTTAAGTCCGGCCGAAAAAGACAAAGCTAAGGAAGCAGCGAAGAAAGCAGCAGAGGACGCTAAGCAAGCTATTACGAATGCCAACTCTCAAGATGAGGTTACCAATAAGCAAACTGAGGGAACTAAAGCTATAGGCGATGTAAATCCAATAGGAACAGAGAATGCAGTCAATGCAATAGCAGAAGCTGCAGCAGTGAAAATGGCTGAGATAGAGGATGATGAAACATTATCAGAAGACGAAAAAAATGCAGCCAAGGAAGAAGTAGCGGAAGCTGTCAGAAAAGCAGGCGAAGCTATTAGGAAAGCTAAGAAAGCTAAAAATCAAGGTGACGTTGATCAAGCCCAAGCAGATGCACTTTCTGAAGTAAATGCAATCAATCCAGTAGGAAAGGATAAAGCTAAAGCAGACTTAGATAAGGCAGCAGAAACTGAGAAGGCAGAAATCAATGCAGACACCAGCCTCACATCGACAGAAAAAGAGCAAAAAGTCAAAGACTTGGAAGCTAAATTAGCTGAAGAAAAAGCTAAGATTGACTCAGCAGCAGATGCTGATAAAGTAGCCGAAGCTAAAACAGCAGGTGTAACAGCCATTGCAGGCGTCCACACAAATGGTGACTTAGAAGCTCTTAAGAAAGCTGCTAAAGCAGACTTAGCGAAAAAATTAGCAGATAAATTAGCAGCAATTGACAACACTCCAAATGCAACAAAAGAAGAAAAGGATGCAGCTAAAGATCGAGCTAAGCAAGCAGCGGACAAAGCTATCC
>NZ_VMMV01000081.1:5947-28230 GCF_013277375.1 Streptococcus sp. 3613 | reverse complement strand
TGTAACTGGTTTTAGCCATAAGAAAATAGGCAGAACAAACGTTCTACCTAGAAAATATAAGAATTACAAGTTAACAAAACCGAAATGATTTCATATCATTATTAAGTAAAGAAAAAAATTTTAGTATTTCTAAAAACTATTTATAATAGACATTATAGCATTAAATAAAAATGGTACAGAAAACACTACTGTCAATCTTAAATTTTTAAATCTCGCATAATTTGTTATCCCAATTAGTAATACTGTCAATACGCTGAAATAGGCAAACTTTATATCCGATGGATTAAATAAATAACAAAGTAAAATGCTAAAACTTAAGGTTATATTTTTAGATAAAAGAATATCTCCAAAGTTCCTCTTATTCTTATCAAAAAATAATGTAATCAGAAAGAGAGAAAATCCATATTCAATAAGAGTTGCTATAAATGTGAAAACAACAGAAATCACTGTCAATATTGTTTCTATTTTAATTGTAAAAAGATTAGATAGTTCAGATAATTTATCAATTTGTTCATCTAAAATTCCCGACTTCATCAGTAAATCAATAAACAAATATAAAAGAAAAAGATAAATAATCAGATTCATTAATTTGTATAAACTATTATTTGTTTGAAATTTCATAAACCCGTCCTTCCTCTATTAAAATCCTTTGAGATTTGCTAATCAATTCTTGATTCAATAAATTATGAGATACATATATAATAGTAGAGCTTTCTTTCATGGAAATTAAGCGTTTAGCAATCATATCAATACTTCTTGCATCCACTGTTGATAAAGTCTCATCAATAAAAATATAATCCCAATTTTTAGCAAAAATTAAGGATAAGCCTAATTTGAATTTTGTTCCAGTAGATGCTGTCATATAGTTATCTCCGATTTTATTATCAAAAAAAGTATTAATTTGTTCTTTATCCTCAAATGATAGATGGATTTGAAAAGAATCACACAACAACTGCAAATTTTCTTCTATAGTAAATGGAACAACCCCAAGCTGATTGGTATCAAGGTATAGTACATCTTTGGAGACACAATTCTTTAAACCACTATCAAAAGTCTCTAGCCCAGCTAAAAGTTGTAGAAGGGTGCTCTTTCCTGAACCATTCTCTCCTTCAACTCTGTAAATTCCCTTATCAATCTCTAGTGATATATTTTTCAATATACATTTATCATAACTTTTAGATTCATTTTCAATTTTCATAATTTAATTCCCTCTATCAACGCTGCTAAAATTAATAAAAGATAAGAAATGATATACCATTTTAAATTACTTTTTATATAAATAAGTATATTTTTAATTCCCCTATCCTTCAATAATCGGTATAAAAGATACTGACTCATACCTTGATACCAAATAAAATTCGGTATTTCAATAAGACCATGAGGTAATATTCCTTTTATTGTAGCTACTATTCCAATCATCTGACCAGATATACCCAATTGTATTCCTAAAGATAGCAAATCAAAAAGTTGCAATAAGGGCGAAATCGGAAAACAGAATAGATATAGCAAAAAATTTGTAGAATTTGCCTGTAAAACTGTCAATGTAAATTGTAATTCCAGTTTCGGAGGTATAGTAGCAAAAGTCTCATTTTTTAATATAAAGCTTAAAAGTAAACCTAGTAAAAAACAGACTATACAAAATAACACATAGTAAATCAGAAAACCACTTTTTCTCATCTAATGCCCCCTACTAAAATTACAAATATTATCAGAAAACAATATAAAACCAGAAAACTCCATCTCAATAAACTAACTGTACCTTTAATTAAAAATAGAGCTTTCTTATAATAGACATAGGCTATAAAATAATTGAATGGAATCAATAACAAATTCAACAAAATACTTTTTATATCATTACTATAACTTGTCACCGGAATCAAACATAACAACAATGAAAATTGTAAGAAAGAGATTAAATGCGTCAACATCATTAGTTGTGCATTCTTAAAAAAGAAATTCATTTTAGAATGATTAAGAGCAGATAATTGAAGTAAAGCTAGATCTACCCCAATTGAGGATTTATGATTCCCTATTATTGCCTCCATTAATGTAATATATATTGAGGTATAAAGAAATAATATTGGTATTTTTGTGTCATCAATTGATAACATCGTCATCATATACCAAAATAGATAGGAAAGAAGAATACTAATCAAAATAAAAGAAAAAGTTAACCCTTTATTTAACCAACAAAAACGAAGCAATATAAATAGACTGCTACGAAATCTTTTTTGGCTCATTCGACTGCTTTTAAAATAGAAATTACTCGCATGATTATCTAATATCCCCATGACTAAAATAAAATAATTGAGTAGTATGACATAAATTACAACTTGTCCTTGTTCTATAGACAATAGTCCTATAGATAAAAATAAGAACAATTTACTTATAATTGAAAACAAACTAGGTAGAATTAAAGAAATAATTTGAATAACTATCAAACAAAGAGTAATGTATAAATAAAAATATCCAATAATATCTAGAAAATACAAAATAAATAAATAAATAAATGAATGATTGTAAAATTTGGAAAGAATAATATTTCTTGACAATGGCAAGAAGATAGAGAAAAATATAGTTTTTCCTTATATAGAAAGTATTTATTTTTTTACTTTGGATAGGCAGTTTCATATTATAACGATTCAAAGTAGCGTAATCTACTACCAAAAAAAGTAAAAATAATTTCCCTTGAAAAGGAAGATAGCTTTTAAAATAGATTGACAAACTTATGATAACAAAAAACAAAAGGGTTATCCCAATAAAATTAAGATAACCTAAAATACTTTCACATTCTTTTTTAGAAAGTATTTTCATCTAGTTCTACCATAGAGCTGCTTTAGCAGCACCCTTCTTTTTCAATATATAAAGAACTGTTGCTGCAATACCCGAACCAATAGAACCTACTCCTGTGATTGCACCTACAATTGAAATTACTGCTGTAACTGTACTATAAGCACTAATCAAATTGACTACAGTAGCAGCAGCTTTTGTCGAAATTCCTAATGTCCCAGCCAACATAGGAAAAGAAACAACACCTAAGCTTAACCAACTAATGACTGCTAACATTGCTGAAACAATGAGAAATTTATTATGAAATTCCATTCTTTTAGATTTCATTTTAGTGTACTCCTTTTGTATATTATGTATGTTTTATTGAGAGTTAATTCGCACATGTTGTATTCCTAACTCTCTTCAAATGTTCGTCTATATTTTATACTACTTTTATTAACATATCTATAATAAATAAATTACTACTACATTTTCCTAGATTATCAAATTACTTTTATATCACTAAGACTCAATAAAAGATAATGTCTATTTAACTTTTATACGATTACTACCTCCTTTTTAGTTTACACTTCCTACATCATAAATAAACATACTCAACCCTCACAATCTCCAAATCACTCTTTTATATCATTGAAAATTGAGTTTCATCCTCTATACTAATGTAGGAAACCTATTAAAACATTCCTTTAATCCAATATAAGAATACTTTATTCCATTAATCTCTACCTGATATTATAGATAGAACCAAACTCTTATACTTAAAGGGACAAATAACGTTCCAACCATAATAAACCGCCTTTCTTTTTGAGAGCGTTTTCTTTATAGGTTTAGTATAACAAAAACATGAAAAAAACAACATGACTTAGAAGTCAGGTTGTTGGGAAATCTATTTGTTTTTCTTCTAAGATTCTCTGAACTAATATCTGATCATCTAGCAATTCTGCTAGAGAAATTGCCTTTTCATAGAAACTTTCTGCCTCTAAAATATTCTTGTCTACAAATAAAGCATATTTTGCCTTTAGCAAAAATAGATGAGGTCGGTAAAAAACATGTCTTGTTTTAGCAATAATTTTCTCAAATGTTTGAATATATATCAGACTATCTTCTGTCTGAATTTGGATAAATAGGCTCAGAAGAACTTTTTCCATCTGAGCTAGGCTAGCCTTATCTTCATATTCTGAACATAGCAATACTTTTTGAGCTAACTCCTCAAAATGTTCTTTATCTTCTAATCCCATAGCACAACAAAAGAAATACAATTCAATAATCAACAAATCATTTACAGAAAAATATTTCTTTTTTAATAACTGCTGGAAATATTCTTCCACTAACCCTAAACCGTAGGTCACATCTGAACTACCATAAATATCAAAACGAGCTTGTGTCACATCCACAATTAACTGCTCTTCCTCAGGCAAATTCTCATAATAGTTTTCATATATTTCCTCAAGTATAGCTTCTTTTCGTTCGATTCTTCCCTTATCAGCGTAGGTTTGAGAATGAATCAGCTCATCTTTGAGTTTTAGGAATCCTTTTGGAATCTCTATAACCTTAACATCCACAATATTCTGTAATGATACTCCAAGTTTATCCGCAATCAATAATAATTTAGGAAGTGTTGCTAAAGCTTGCCCATTTTCAATACGTGCTAGCTGACGAATCGTCAACTCTGATTCATCACCACAAATATCTATCTGAGTTTTTCCACAAGATCGCCTAATAGTTTTGATTTTATAACCAATTTCACGTTTCAACTCATCCATAGTAATACTCCTTAAGTTGATTACAAAGATTTCTTTTTCTTCCTAATTCTTTTGTCAATCATGTACAAAACGATAATCGAAAACAGCGGTGGTACAATATAACTCTTTTCACTCATTGTCAGCTGAAATCCCAGAGTTGCTAGTATCTTAAAGATGAAAATATTCATCAAAAATAGAAAAACAAATACTAAAAAATATCTTAAAACCTTCTTCATTTCTTTTCTTCAACTCTCCTAATTTCTATACCTATTTTATCAAATTTTATCAAAAAATACATGTAAAACTCCAAATAAACAGCTCAAATACACTTTTTTGGCAAAAAATAGGCAGAACAAACGTCCTACCTACTAAAAATATGCTATTGAAAGGAAAATGATTTTTTTCTGACACCCTAGGCAAGCTTGGGACAAATAAATCATTGATAGTAACCTTTACGACATCCTATTTAAAGTTACTTCAATTTTTAATGTCCCTGCTATTTCTAAGCCACCTCTGGTATAATCTATTCCTAGTCAGAATAGATAACACCGTTCTAAATTACGATTCATAGTTACTCCTTTTTTTGATTCGTTACTATAAGACACCTATTCCCTATAGAGCGTCTACTACCTCAAATTTATACATTCTTTTTTTCTTTACTTCTATATAAAAGAAGGAAGACCATCATAAATAATGCAATCGTTGGTATATTGAAACTATCAAACCAAGTAAGTAAAGATACTTTATTCATGTCAGCTACTAATCTGATGATGATATAAGACATTGAACTAAGTAATACCATAATTTCAGGCCAAACTTTCAGTATTGATTTAATAAATTTCATATTAAACTCCAATGTGATGCATTCCTAGATTCTAGCCTAGCCATTTTAGCGCAGACTAACAAGTCATTCTTAACTGTTTACTCTACTCGCTTTTTATTGACCTTATATCCTAGATAAAAGAGCCCAAATAAAACGGGGTAAATTTCTGGATAAAATAAGGTATTGATCGGATTTTTTAACATCAAATACGTTGCGATGTAGATTATGAGCGATACGGTAAAATATCCCTCAGCGAATCCTAATAAAAATGTTTTCATAAGAAACTCCTAATTACCTGACAAGAATGGCGGAAAAACGCTACCATTCATATACACAAAATCCTTTTGATTCATGTTCTTCATTTATAGTTTTGATTATTTTTTGACAAATCTTTGCGAAAAATACCAAAATATCCTGCGAAAAGCAAACCAACTAAAGTCCATTGCCAATTAAAGGATACTAACGAACCTGTACGAATCACATGAAGCGCGACATTAAGAATTATTCCCAACAAAGGACATATCGTGGCTAGTTTAGGTAACAATGTATTGAGATTAAGGTTGCGATTATTCATTATCTAACGCCCACGACGAGCCAAATCTGAACCAAATTTGTAACCAGCATTAAAAATTTGTACAGCAGCATTCAGTACTCCTGCAATCCCAACTGCTTCCGCAAGACCAAAACCACCTTTTGTTCCCACTAATTCATCGTCAGATAATTGATAAAATTGTTCTAAGTTCATATTCGTCATTACTCCTTTGTATTATATTTTATTGCTATGTAAATGATTAAAATGAGTATTGGATAAGTAAATACTTCTGAAATATCCATAAAATTTATACTATACTGTCCAGATAATATTTTATAATCAATTAAAATTTGAACGATAGTAAAAATAATACGTAGCGATAACAATACCCCTAATAATATCACTTCTTTTTTTAAAAACATAGAAATGCCTCTCTGACTACAATCAGATTATGGTCTATTCGCATAATACCCCAAAGCTGCTCCTCCAGCAAAAAGCGCTGCTGCTCCACCTGCTACTGCTGCACCTATCTTCCAGATAGACACTCCGGCGATTACAAGAGGCAATGCTCCCCCATCCACATCCATCAACTCTTCTTCTGTAAGAGCTACAAAGTTCTGTTCCATTTTGTCAAAATTTGTCATCTTTTTTCTCCTCTTGTTCTATTTTTTCTAAATCTTATCTTCTAAAAAATAGGGTTCCAATAAATATACCGCGTAACAATAGACCTGTAATTAGACCCCGTTGATAACTTTCCTTGCTACCACCCACCAGCAAAGCTAAGTCGCTCTCCTTTAATACTTCAATAGTATACTTATCATTCATTTCATTCATCTCTTATCCTCCTAAAAACCAAAACCTCTACGAAATCCAAGGTACCAATCTGCAAGGGTCTTCGCCCAACTTTCTCCACCTTGAATATCGGTCAATTCTTCCGAAGTTAGCTCAACAAATCCATAGTAATGTTCTTTCATTATTTTATTCCTTTCTTTTTCCTCTCACTTATTTATTCGAAAAAAATTTCGAAAACGTACAACTAAATTAAATTTTATTTAAAAAATAATTTAATGAACCACGGATACAAGATTGGTAGATACATGAACTAGGCTCCTTTCTTTTTCCTCTTACTTATCTATTCGAAAAAAATTTCGAAAATGTACAACTAAATTAAATTTTATTTGAAAAATAATTTAATATACCATGAATAGAAAATCGGTAGATACATGAAGCAAACTCCTTTTCTTTTCCTCTTACTTATCTATTCGAAAAACAATTCAAAAATGTACAACTAAATTAAATTTATTTAAAAAATAACTCAGTGAACCATGGGTAGAACACTGATATAAACATGAACTAGGCTCCTTCCTTTTTCCTCTTACTTATCTATTCGAAAAGGAAGTCAAAAAAATAAGAATATCAGAAAATTTTCCGACATTCTTATTGATAAATTTGTAAGTCTATTAAAACTATTCTACCTTGTAAAAAAATCCCTCGGTACTACCATTGATAAGTTGGTGTCCAAACCATAAGCGGTCTTGTGTAATATCAGACGAGTCAGTATAGCCATTATCTGAAGAAGAGGTGACAGACATGGTTATAGGGATTCCTGCTGGTAAAAAGGCAATAGCTGCACCAGCACCTCCATCTTTAGAAACAGAACTTGCCTTGAGATAGTGGTCAATTTCCTTAGCATGTTCAATTGAAATCTTGGAATGATCACTTACTAAACCATTTTTGTCAAAGGTGAATTCAATACCTGTACGATTCCTCCAAGTGCCTGCGACACTAGAAAAATCTCCATTTTGAATTGCAGTAATATCCATCCCTTTACTTTCTGACGGAAGGCTTGTTTCTCCATTTATAAGACTTGTGACAGATTTCCAAAAGAAAGATCTTATGTCAAGGGAAGGTGGTTTTGTCCCCAGTCCCTCTTCTGTATCTGATTCAATGACTAGTTCTAACCGTGTTCCATCCTGATTCAACTTGTATAGTTTAAGTTGGATTTGATTAGTAGATACTCGGGTAGATAATTGAAAATAACCATTTTCTAAAGGATTAAAATGTACTCGCTCTCCAATAAAGTCCAGATTGTTTTCTGCATTGGTCAGTCGAATAACTTCACCATTTTTAAGAGTTCGAATATCTAATAAATCGTAATAGTTAGAATCCATTTTTAGGGCAATCAAAAGTTCGTCCGTACCGTCTTGGTCTAAATCATACAAGCTATACTGTAATCCAGAATATTCTTTAGGATAAGTGTTTTTTAAGTTTGCTTTTGAATTGATCTCTGTATGTGAAGTTGACGAACCATCTAATACTTTGGCATATTCTTTAAGAACAGGATTATATAGGGTGTAATCAGGTTTCTTCTCTTCCGATGTAGAAGAAGTTGAACTAGTACTTGAAGCAATTGCTTCAGAACTTGTTGCAGAAGTGTTTTCACTCTGATGTTGGCAAGCCGTTAAAATAGAGATAGCTAATATACTAATACTGAATAGAAATAATTTTTTCATATGTTTAATCTTACAATTTGAAATTGTTTTTATACCCACTCACCGTTGTAATTGACACGATAACCGTCAGGTGTAGTTGTATTGATTGCGAGTGCACCAGAGCTATAGGCATAGTACCATTTGCCAGATACTTTCATCCAGCCTGTTTTCATAGCTCCTGAATCTTGAAGGTAGTACCAGCTACCGTTATCTTTGAGCCAACCAGTCTTCATTGCGCCTGAGCCGTCGAGGTAGTACCAACTACCGTCTTTTACCCAACCTGTTTGCATCCAACCAGAGTTATCAAAACGATACCAAACACCATTGATTTTTTCCCAGTCATTAGTTGTATAAGTGCCATCTTCGTGTTTATACCACCAGCGACCATTCGAATACATCCAAGTAGATTTAGACTGATGGGTCGTCATGGTTGTATCCGTGTTAGAATAGTTTCCAGATGACGAACTTGTAGAAGTTGACGAGCTAGATGAATTCGAACCTGATTGAGTAGTCGTGTTAATATTTGAATTTCTCGAAGGATTTCCGATAGTCACCTCTTTTCTAACTTTAAAGACACGTTTTCTTGTATCAGTTAAGTGATCATAAGGTGAACCAGCTTCCCCAGACATCTCCAAGATATATGTTCCAGCAGGAAACTGTTTTGAAACAAAAATATCACCTTTAAATTTATTGCTATAAATTAAGGGGAGTAGAAATTGGTCACTAACGTCTTTAGTTAAACCACTAAAAATTACCGCATTATGACTTTGATATACAACTTTTCCACTATCCTTATCAATTAAAGTAATATTTCCTTTGGCGGCTTTATCTCCCCCGTGTTGTAGTGGCTCTGAAATTTTTCCTTCGAAGCTAAGTCCAAAATAATCAATTTCAACCTTTGTAATTGTTGCTTCTATTTGTTTTTCAGTACTCGTATTCGAGATAGTATTTGCTTGATTATTTGATAAGACTTCTAGTTTGGTTACATAAGTGTAAAAAGGACCACCTTTTCCCAGATTTTCTCTGACATCAGCAGTTAACTTATAGCGAGTACCATTTAGCTCAAACTTCATGGTATAGATACCATAGTCTGTTGCTTTAAAGACAATTGTTTTACCGTTGAATGTGGCGATACCATTGGATTCAAAACTTGCAAATTGCTTAGAAAATTCTTGTCTATAAGCTTTGTCTACATAATCAACCGTTATAAATTCACTATTACCTTTAGAAAATGCTCCGAGTTGTGCTTTTCTTTTTTCTACAAGCGTCACATCTGTTGCGACTAAATCTGTATCACGATAACCAATAGCAGGGACTTCAACATAAGCATTGGCTGCTGGAGACCATACTTTGACCATTGGAATGTCTGCAGCATTGACACTTGAAATTGTAGCTCCTGTTGCTACAAGTGATAAAACTGCTGTAGTCGTTAAAACGATTTTTTTCATAATTTTTGTATTCCTTTTCTTTTTATCTATTTTTTATAATCTTATCCTATACCCACTCACCGTTGGCATTGACACGATAACCGTCAGGTGTAGTCGTATTGATTGCTAGTGCACCAGAGCTATAGGCATAGTACCATTTACCAGAAACTGTAAACCATCCTGTTTTCATAGCGCCTGAACCGTCGAGATAGTACCAAGCCTTACCGTCTTTCAACCAACCTGTCTGCATCCAGCCTGAACTATCGAAGTGATACCAGATATTATCTAATTTTGCCCACTGATTGTAAGGGTAAGACCCATCAAGTTGCATAAACCACCAACGAGAGCCCGATTGTTGCCAAAAACCCATACCCCTACCAATATCTTGCATTTGAAAAAAGAAACCTGGTTTATTAGTCCCGTTAGACTTACCTTGTTTTGTTTTCTTACTGGTATGAGTTCCGATTGCCTTCAAGTCTTTGTCAAAAAGATTCGCCTTAGTCGCAAATGTTTGAATCTGAGAAGAATTTGCTTCTGTATATTGAATGGCCTTTCCATAACCACCAGCTAATTCTTCAGAGCCACCAGATGATGTTCCGAAACTTTGTGCAACGGTAATCCATCCATTTTGAGTGACAGGGTTTTCAAAGGCTGCCAAACCCATATAGGTCAATTCTGAATTGATTAAGGATTCGTAGTGTCCAGTTTGACCAGATACACTTGCCCCACTACGAGATTTGACGTAATCTGCTTTTTCGTCATACCATTGATTAATAGCTGTCATAAATCCATCATAGTTCCAAGCTAAGTTTTCGGCTAGTGAAAAATTCCCTGAAGGCCAGGCACTCCAAATATCTTTATTAGATAAACGTTTATGATGCCTAGTTACAGAAGCTTCTGCTGCCCGAACGAAGGCTGTTTTTTCTAGCGCAGTTGACCATTTGATAGGAACATAGCTAGTAACTAGACCTTCGTCTGCTGCCTCTTTTCGAATGGCATTGATACGGTCTAAGATAGCCTGTTTATCTGGCGTTAAGAAAGTCCCTTCAATCCCAACCAGAGTAGTACCAGAAGAAGTACTAGTAACCTCAGAGTTTAAGATATTGTAGGATTGACCATTGATTGCTTGAGTGGAAACCAGCCTATCATTAGCAGCTACTGATTGTGATGTAACAATTCCTACCCCAAGAAGTGATAGAGCTGAAATCGTTGCAAGTGTGAACTTTTTAGCTTTGGTGTCCATTTCGTGTCCCCCTATTTTTATTTATTGTAAAGTAATCAGTTTGTCCTAAAACCTAGACTTTTTTGGACAAACTTGATAAAATGGAAGTGTAATAATAATCGGTCAAAATGCTTGATTTTAGAACCTTTTTTTCTAACGAAAACGGCTCTAGAATAGAGTGTATTTCCTGTCAAAAAATCCTAGGTTTTTTGACAGGAACTATGAATTTTTTATCCAATTATGAAAGGTGCTTTTTGATACTCCTAAGATGTCTGCACCTTCTCGTAATGTTATTTCTTTTTTCTTATATTGAGCTATCACATCAGGGAAATTATTCGGGACAACCAATTTTGGTCTACCGAATTTCTTCCCTTTTTTCTGTGCTTCCCGTATTCCTTCCATTTGTCTTTGTTTGATTTGTTCTCTTTCAAACTGTGCCACATAAGATAGGACTTGTAAAACGATATCGGAGATTAGTTTTCCTGTGATATTATCATTGCTATTCTTTGTATTTAATAAGGGGAAATCTAAAACAGTTATATTTACTTTCTTTTTCTTAGTAATCGATTGCCATTGTTCTAAAATTTCATCATAGTTTCTTCCCAACCTATCAATTGATTTAATAACCAATTCATCATTTTCTTTCAAGGTAGTTAATAATTTTTGATATTCCATTCTGTCAAAATCTTTTCCTGAAACGTAATCAATAAAAATATTCTCTTTTGATAATTTGTTTTCTACCAATGCTGAAAATTGCCTATCAATATTTTGTTCTCTTGTAGATACTCGAACATAACCGTAACGCATAAAAACTCTCCTTTTACACTTATTGTAAAATATAAAAAAGGGCAAAATGCCCTCAAGGAGTAGTGTATTCAATTTCTAGCAATTATATATTAGTTCAAACTGGTTCATCAAGCCTTAAAAGTATGTAAAAAATCACAAACTAAGACCTCCTTCATTCCTTTTCTTCAACTTTCCTAATTTCTATACCTATTTTTTATCAAAAATACATGTAAAACTCCAAATGATGCAAATAGACACTTCAACTGCACTTTTTAGCAAAAAATAGGCAGAACAAACGTCCTACCTACTAAAAATATGCTATTTTGAAAGGAAATTGATTTTTTACTGACACCCTAGGCAAGCTTGGGACAAATAAATCATTGATAGCAACATTTACAACATCCTATTTAAAGTTACTTCAATTTTTAATGTCCCTGCTATTTCTAAGCCACCTATGGTATGATCTATTCATAGTCAGAATAGATTATACCGTTCTAAATTACGATTCATAGTTACTCCTTTTTTGATTCGCTACTGCAAGATTCCTATTTACCTGATAAGAGGAGAGATGGTCCTCTTTACATGTGCAAGATAATTTTGAATCAGATTCATCATTTATCGTTTTGATTATTTTTTGACAAATTTTTCTGTTTTCTTCTCCGAAGACTTTAAAAATTTTTTTCTAATTAAATCATCCATATAAGGACCAAATATACCAACTACTAAACCAATAATAAAACTTTTAAAATCCATAATTACCACCAACATGTCGCTGCATATGCCACACCTCCAAGTATAGCTCCTCCCGCAGCACCAGTTGCTGCACCTTGCCATGTTCCTGTTTTAATTCCTAGCTGAAGACCTAGTGCTGCTCCTCCTCCAACACCTGCTTTGGCAAAATCTCCCCAATTGCATCCGCCACCTTCAAGGCAAGCAAGTATCTCAGTATCCATAATTTCAAATTGTGACATCGTTTTTGTATTCATAACGAATGCCTCCTTTTTTATTTTAATGCTTGTCTTGTTGCAAACTTGACAAGTTTGGTATAGCAGTGTTTATTAAATTGTTTCATCCAAATCTTGAATTACTGAAATAATCATTCCCTGTATTCCTCTTATTTATCTATTCGAAAACGAATTCAAAAATATAATATATGATATTCATTTTAATAAACTATATTAATAAAATGCATTGTAAACATTTCGCCCAAATGATCTACCAGCATTATAGATACCACCGAAAAATCTTCCCGTACTATCAATCACTTTGTGGACATCGATGTTAATATTACCTCTCCATGACACTCGACCACCCTCTACTGTTGCCAAATCTTTTTCTGTAAGACTTGTAAATTTTTCTTCAATTTTTATCATATTCATTATGTCTGTTCCTCTTTATCTATAATTTTTTATTGAAACAAATAATTGTAAATTGTTTCGCCAAACTTCTGCCCCGCCCAATAAACCGGTCCTAAAAGTAATGTCCCTAAAGCATAAATCCCAACTACTCCAACTATGAAAATGAATACTTTCACAGGAATTGACTGCAAACTGTAAAAATTCTCTACCCTAGTAATCCAACTTTCTATTATGCGTTCCATCAGCGCTCTTCCTTCCCTGTTAACGTCCACGACGCTTAGCATGTGCTCCTGAAGCACCATCTACCGCACCCAATAAAAATGTTCCTGCAATTGCGACTCCTCCAACTACTACCAGACCAAATAGCAAGCCTCCTTCTACATCGGCCAATTCCTCATGACTCATTACATGAAAATTATTTTCCATATTTTTAATTTGTTCCATCTTATTCTCCTTTTTTGATTCTTAACAATTGAAAAAGGTAGTTATTTGTATTTCCTTTTTCATATATTCTGTTCATTGTTGTAGGTAAGCTTCACTCTCTAAATATTATCTTAGAATCCAAATAACGCACGACGTAAAATGAACCCCACCATTAAACCATGTTGGTAACTTGCCTCACTACCACCCACCAGCAAGGCTAAGTCGCTTTCCTTTAATACTTCAATAGTATACTTATCATTCATTTCATTCATCTCTTATCCTCCTAAAAACCAAAACCTCTACGAAATCCAATGTACCAATCTACAAGGGTCTTCGTCCAATTTTCTCCACCTTGAATATCGGTCAATTCTTCCGAAGTTAGCTCAACAAATCCGTAATAATGTTCTTTCATTATTTTATTCCTTTCTTTTTCTTCTCACTTATCTATTCGAAAAAAATTTCAAAAATGTACAACTAAATTAAATTTATTTAAAAAATAACTCAGTGAACCATGGGTAGAACACTGATATAAACATGAACTAGGCTCCTTCCTTTTTCCTCTTACTTATCTATTCGAAAAAGAAGTCAAAAAAATAAGAATATCAGAAAATTTTCCGATATTCTTATTGATAAACTCATTCAAATCTAACAGATATTAGACATTAAGATATTTTTTAAGGGTTCTTCTGGCTGTTCGTGATACGGGGAAATGCAAGCCTTCTAACAAGGTCACTTCTGTGGCAGTCATCTCTTCAATAGCCTGTAAACTGACTAACGTATTGCGATTGGCATAGACAAAGTAATCTTTTTCAGCCTTGGCAGCGATATCCTTGAGACTGCCATAAATGGTCTTGATAGAATGATTGGCATAATAGACCTTGATACGATGGGATTCCACTGAAGTTTCAAAGGCTAAAATTTCATGGTAGGGCAGAGTGAAGCCCCGTCTTCCCTCAAAACTATAGGTAAAGAGACGCATATTTTCCCTCTTATCTACTGCCAGTACATAGTCCAGACAGCGCTCCAGCTGATGACAGTAGTCCGCCTCTGGCTGATCCTTGGAAATAAAATCCAAGGCAGACAAGTGGTAGCGAAAAGCTAGAGGTAAGGCCTCCGAGTGCGTGGACACAAAGACAATGCTTGTAAAAGGATCCCGCTCCCGAACCTGTTGAGCAACCTGAAAGCCCCGTTCACGCTCTCCATCAATCTCTAAATCTAATAAATAGAGCTGGTAATGGTCAAAATACTGAGAATACTTTTCAACATCCCCATAGTTTTTGGCAATATCAATTTCCAATCTTAAATTGCGAGAGCGACCGATATCTAGTAAAGTCTGCTCTATCCGTCCTTGCTGGACTCTATCGTCTTCCAAAACTAAAATTCTCATTCCTCTCCCCCTCGTTTCTCATCCTTAAATGGCAATTCTAAATCTTGTCTAAAAGTCGTCTCTCCTAGCTGGGTATCTAAGTTTAAATCATAATGAAAAACCATGTCCTCCAAGGTTGCCAAGCCCAGTCCACTGTGGTTATCCTTGGTAGAGTAACCCTTTTGACTGAGAATACTGGGATTCAGTTCTTCTTTCTTACGAGTGTTTTCAATGATAAAACGGACACTCCTATCACCTGCCAATAAAGCAACCCGAATCTGCGGATTTTCAGCCTCACTGGCTGCTTCTAAAGCATTTGTCGTGAGGATAGAGAGGATACGGATAGCCTCCAACATAGGCAATGCCAGCTCTTCGACAACCCCCACCGTCTCCAAACTAAAATGAATTCCCTGCTTATCTGCCACAATCATGGCTTTTGCCAAGGTATTGCGAATAGCTATATCATGGATATTGTGAAGATTAAAGGCCGTGTAATCCGCCTTCCTCAGCTTTTCATTAGTCTTTAGAAAGACATCTTGATAAATGGTAGATACCTCAGCCATGTCTTGATTTGCTATGGCAGGCTCCATGCTGGCGACAATTCCCGCAAAATCATGACGGAAACCTCGAACCTCATCATAGAGATGTCCCAACTTATCCACCATTCCTTGCAAGGAACGATTTTCATCTTCCTGTCTCTGAATGGTCTGCTCATCACGATAAACCTGCTCCAAATGCTTGATGTAAAAGAGCCAAGAGAAAAAGAGAATGAAAATCAGGAGAGAAATGGTCGTATCAAAACGAACGTAGAACGAACTATTTCTATTGGTCATAAACGAAGAGAATATCCTAAATCCAGTCAGAGGTAGGATAATGAAAAAACTCTTATAATAGTGGGTTTTGAAAGCATCTGAAAAGAATAAATCCAAATCCAAAGAACAACGCTTCATAATTGTAGAACATAGAAATATTGATAATAAATCAAATACAGATCTATATAAAGTGGAAAACGAATCTACAAAACAACAAGGCTCACCAGATAATACACGAATCCAAATTGTCAAAAATAAATAACGAATACTTTGAAAGAAGAGAAAAAGATACAGAGAAAGAAAAAAAGCTTCCCCTTTTCCCTTGTGCAATACTAGTAAAAAAATACAGTAAAAGAAGAGAATGATTCCTATATGAAATAATTCTCCAAATGTTTGACGAGCAGATAAACTAATTAAAAATACAAGAACCCAATAACGTTTTTTATAAAATTCTGGGGAAATTTGAGCACCCAAATAAATAGTAGGCACCATGGTTGAAACGACTACCAACAATAGATATATCACAGAAACTAAGAATTCTAAAATAATCATAAATAAATCTAATCTCTAACGAATACTGTAAATTTAAGCAAAGTGTCTACCCGTACTAAATAATTTATCGCACCATTTTACGGTATCTTCAAAAATCCCTCCACCATTCACTTCTTCCAAAACCTCTGGAGTTAACTCTTCAAATTGTTCCAATTCTACAAATGTATTTTTCATTTCCATGACAGACTCCTTTTCATTATTTTATAGATAACTCTATCCCCTGCTCCATCTACAAAAGGCTTTAGTTTCCTTTTAAAATACAAGAAATCTAAAGCCTCCTGAAAATGGTATATTGGTTAGAGCGTTAACGATTAGTTGTGAAGATGTTATTTTTATTTAACCACAACCACTTTATAATATTCGTTTGAGTGTGGAGATTCAATTTTAATTTTTTCACCATATAAACCATCGATTTCTTTATCCAGATAATCTGAAACTCCTGATGGCAAGCGTTTCATCTTAAGAATTTCACCAGATTGATCCGCATAGGCTAGGATGTGATAGTGGGTTGTAGCCATACCATCATCAATCAATACAAAGTAACCTGTTTTGAGCTTACCTTGCTCATTTTCTAAATAGTATAGTTTATTGTTATTGATTGTAAAGTGGGTAGCTCCAAGACGAAGTCGTGCACCTGGATGTTCTAAATAGACATCATTGCCAACTTTTTTAATATCTGAATAGGTTGTCATTGCTGGGATATTAATCACACGATGTCCATTTTCATCAAAGTAGTAGCGATTTGGTAAGTTTTGGAAGTTCTGTACAACTGCCTTAGGATCAATTTCTTGTCCTTCTTCTTTATTATCCACTAAAGCTAAGGTAGTATTTGCGACCTCATCCCCATATTTGTTAGAGAACTTCTTGAACTCTGGTCTGATATACCAAGCATTTTTTTCAATAATAACATCGTCACCTTTAGCATTTAGCAAATATTCTTGCCCATCTCCAAGTTTGACAATATCATGAATACTGTATCCAGCATCTTTTCTATTTGCTAGATAGCCATCCTTACCAATGACATAACTTTCCCCATCACTGGCTGGAACAGCTCTATCTGCAACCATAGCACCTGATTTTTCAAAGTAAGACCATTTACCATCTATGAACACCCAACCTGTCATCATAGAACCACTAAAATGAAGATAGTACCATGTAGACCCTTCTTTGTACCAACCTGTACGCATGGCACCACTATTAGCTAGTGAGTACCATGTGTTGCCTTCCTTGTACCAGCCAGTGCGCATAGCACCACTATCTGCTAGAGAATACCATGTATCACCGTCTTTGAGCCAGCCTGTCTGCATTTTACCAGCGCTATCGAAGTGATACCATGACCCAGCATTTTGTACCCATTTATCCTTAGCTAGGCTGCCATCTTGAGAAAGATTCCAGTCAGCACCATTTTTAACCCAAGTATCTGCAGCCTGTGCTTGGTTGATAGACAAAAGCAGACCAGCACCTGCAAGCAAACCAAGAGTAAGTAATTTAGATTTTTTCATAGCCATTTCCTCCTTTATTGAATAGCTATAAGAGGGTTTCCCCTCTTTATTTAGCTATATTCTAATACTTTTCATTGTCAAAGTCAATAATATTGTGAAAAATTAGACAATATTACCAATATCTACGAATTGTATTTTGTTCCATTCCATATTGATTCATATAAGAAACATCTTGACCTCTATCTGGAGCATGAACTACCTTGCCACCACCAACATAAATACCCACATGTTGATTTGAACCTTGGTCGCCATTGTACAATATTAAATCTCCAGGAAGTTGTGAGCCATTACTTACATAGCTTCCTCCTGTCGCTTGACCATAGGTTACTCTAGGAATACTAATATCAAACTTAGCATGAATAGCCATCGTAAATCCTGAGCAATCTACGCCACTATTCAAATCTGCCCCACCCCAAACATATGGGATTTTTCCTACAAATGTCTTTGCGTATTCACCAAGTGCCTGTCCACGATTTTCTACCCATACACCACTGTCTCTAAAGAAGTATGGTGTACCATTCACACGTTGATAACCAGTGACCATAGCACCACTAGCAGATAAGTAGTAATAATTACCATCAGGTTGAATCCAAGTATTTTCTTTCATCCATCCTTGGTCATCAAAATAGTACCACTTGTCATCTAATTGTTCCCAATTTTTAGCATAACCACCTGAACCGTATTTAAACCACCATTTACCATTGGTTTGCATCCATGTTCCTTTCGGATCGCGATATTGATTGAAAGCTTTCTTCTCTTGATTGCCCTCTGCTTGAGTTTCTTTATCTTCAAAACCAATCAATTTTACTTGATCAGCTTCTTCAGCTTTTATCTTGCCTTGATTAACTAATTGAGCAATCGCTTCTTTCTCACTTGCTGATGGGGAATCAGCATAGGCTACCGTAGTATTTGCTAGGAGAACGCCTCCTGCAAGAACTAACAAACTAGAATAAAGATATTTTTTCATCATAAAAATCCTTTCTTTTCTCCTTTTTGGAGATTGATTTTTTCTGACTCTATTATATCCCTTATTTGTCCTCAGATTTCTACTGTCCCTAGAAAGACTAAATCTGTTCCTAAACGGTCACTTGAACCAAATAAAAAATTCCAAAGCAAGTGCCCTGGAACTCCGATTTCTATTTTGCTTGAATAATCTTAACCACATCTCCTACGCTCTGCAGTTGGTCAATTTCCTCATCACTGATTTCGATATTAAATTCATCTTCCAGTGTCAAGATAAACTCCATCAAGTCAACTGAGTCAGCATCCAAGTCGTCTTTCAGACTCAAGGATTCTGTCACGACAAAGTCCTCTCCCTGTCGCTCTTGGATAACGGTCACAATACGGTTAAAAATTTCTTTTTCTGTCATCTCTTTTATTCTCCTGAAAATTCACGCGCAGTCTGGGCAACTACGTCTGTTTCTAGCATAGTACGAATCTGGCGAATTGTACTATAAACAGCCTTGGCATCACTTGAGCCATGAGTCTTGACAACAGGTGCCTTAACACCAAACAAGACTGCTCCACCAACATCTGAGTAGTTGAGCTGTTTTTTCAAACCTCTGAGGTTGTCCTTGAGAAGGAGGGCACCTAGTTTCGCTCGAAGCCCACCACCTGTGATAGCTGTCTTGAGCAAGCCCATGATTCCCATGGCTGTCCCTTCGATGGATTTGAGCACAGCGTTTCCCGTGAAACCATCTGCCACGACAACATCCGCAACTCCATTCATCAAATCACGTGCTTCTACGTTTCCGATAAAGTTCAAACTTTCATCAGCCGCCAGTAATTCATAAGTTTCCTTACGAAGCGGGTCTCCCTTACTACTCTCTGTTCCGTTGTTGAGCAAGCCAACGCGTGGTTGCGCAATGCCACGGACATTTTTAGCATAGAAGGAACCTAGAACCGCATATTGATGGAGGTGCTGGGCTGTATTTTCTGCATTAGCACCGAGGTCCAGCATGTCAAACCCTTTCCCATCAATAGTCGGCAAGGTCGACATAAGCCCAGGACGGTCAATATTCTTGATACGACCCACGATGAAAAATCCTGCTGCCAACAAAGCGCCTGTATTCCCAGCCGATAGTACAGCATCTGCCTCTCCATCTTTAACAGCCTTGGCCGCCAATACCATACTGGCATTTTTCTTCTTCCGAATAGCTCTCGTAGGTTCATCGTCTGAATCAATCTTTTCATCCGTATGGATAATGCTGACGCGCTCTGTCGCTGTCAGATATTGCTTGACTTTAGCTTCATCTCCGTAAAGTTGAACTTCGATATCTGAAAAGTCAGCTAGGGCTTGATTGACACCCTCAACGATGGCCTGAGGTGCGTAATCGCCCCCCATAGCATCTACTGCGATTTTTTTCATTTCTTTTCCTCTTTTAGTAATTGTCCCCAGTCTGCTAGGGAATCAATAAATTTCTTTGATTTTAGGTGAATCCCAACGTACTCTTCGTAGAGTTGGTCCATAAATTGGCGTAAGTCTTGCTTGATTTCGGGCTTGAGCGAAATGGTCTCCAAGGTCTCAAAATCAATGGCTTGAAATTGATTGAGCAGATAAGGGATATTGGGATTGAGATGGCAACGTCTCTCATCCTCATGATAATGCTCTGAACAGAGGCAGGCTCCATATTTGAAAGAAAAGTCAAAAGCCTGACCGACCCGATGGCAGAAGACACACTCATTAAAATTAAGGCTGATCCCAAATCGAGTCAAAATTTGAATTTCAAAAATATTGGTCAAAACCTGATAATCCAAGCCTGCTTCCATCAACTCCAAAGTCTTTTGCAAAAAAGCAAACAAGGGAGCATCCTGCTGATTGTCCTGCAAACTAGCATCTGCAAGAGCTGCCACATAGGTCGCATAGGCCATGACAAAGAGGTCACTATTAATCTTGGGAAAAGTCATGACCTCATGATAGTCTTCGATGTAACTGAGTCCGTCATCATTGATTCGCAAGAGAAATCGTGCCAGCACCAAGGGCTGAATAACAGGCGCCAGCTTAGACTGACCAGCGTGTTTGACAAAAAACATGCGTTTGCCAACCTGCTCTGTAAAAATTTTGACGAGCTTGTCATCCTCACGAAAATTGCGATTATAGAGCACCAAGCCTTGACTCGTGATAGACTGAATCATGCTTCTCTCATATACTCCTCAAGTCGTTTCATGGCTTCTTTGATAGTCTCCATGCTGGCTGCATAAGATAGGCGAACATAACCTTCTCCATAACACCCAAAGGCAGCACCAGGGATAAAGGCAACAGCCTTCTTCTGAGCAAAATCCTTTAGAAAGGCAAAGGAGTCTTGGTTGTAACCAGCTGGAATCTTAGCAAAGATATAGAAGGCACCGTCTGGTTTGATAATCTCAAAACCAAGAGCAGTCATTTTCTCGATAATATAATCCCGACGCTGGATATATTCCTTCTTCATGGGCTCCGCATCATTTTTACCAGCCGTCAAGGCTTCTACCGCAGCATGTTGCGCCATGGTATTTGCGGCAGTCACCAAGTATTGGTGACTCTTGATTAACTGGGCTGTGAAGGCCGCAGGAGCGAAAATCAGTCCCAAACGCCAACCTGTCATGGCATGCGATTTAGACAAACCATTGATAATGATAGCCTGGTCTCTCAACATCGTTCCTAGAGACACATGGGCTTCCCCTGTGTAGGTCAATTCTGAGTAGACCTCATCACAGACAACAAAAATTTCGTACTTGCGTAAAACAGCTGCTAAGGCCTCCAACTGCTCCCGACTATAAGTAATTCCTGTCGGATTAGCTGGATAGTTGAGAATAACCGCTTTGAGCTTATCACCCTGCTCCAAAATGGCCTTCTCCAACATCTCAGGAGTCAAGACAAAACCATTTTCAGTCGTATCAATCTCAACAATTTCTGCCCCAACTAAGTTAACAATCGGTTCATAGCCTGGATAAGCAGGAGCTGGCAAAAGTACCTTGTCTCCCTCTTCCAAAATAGCCGTCAAAGTCGCAGATAAAGCCTCTGTCGCCCCAATTGTAACCAAGATTTCATTTTCAGGAGCATAGTCCAGTTGGTACTTTTCCTTAACAAAGTCACTGGCTGCCTGACGTAGAGTCAGCAGACCACTCATCCCTGTATAGTAGGATTGGTTCTGATCAATCGCTCGCTTGGCCGCCTCCTTGACATGATCTGGCGTTGTAAAATCAGGTTCCCCCAAGGTCAAACGCAAGACCCCAGGAATCTCCGAAATAACCTGGTCAAACTGACGAATCAACGAAACTTGAATTTTATCTAACTGTTTATTAAAGCGCTTAGTTAAGTCCATAGATACCTCCTACTTTCGAAACGTATCTCTATTATACTACAAAAGCCCCCCGACCGCAAAAATACATGATAGAATAACGCTAGCATGACAAATTGAAGTAGGTTAATTTAAATTGATTACAACACTATGTTTTGAGAATACTCAATGAAAATCAA
>NZ_VMMV01000081.1:0-5931 GCF_013277375.1 Streptococcus sp. 3613 | reverse complement strand
TACGGCAAGGCGACGTTGGCGTGGTTTGAAGAGATTTTCGAAGAGTATTGAGGTTTTGATAATCTTCGTTACAACTATTCTAGCACCATTACTGATTACTATTACCGGTAATGTCATTTCTGAGTGGATAGTCAGAAAGTGGTTAGATAAGCACGACAAAAAAATATAACCTGAGTTTAGTTTTAATGTAACTGGACAAAAAGAAATACCAGAGGTGGAGCTCTGGTATTTTTGTTTTTGCCAAGACTTCGTTACAGTTCTTGTAAGATTATTGTTACATAATTAGCACTACTTGTCAAATAATTGTTGGCTCCACTTTCTATTTTACTTTTCCTGTTTATAGGTCTATAATGGTAATAGATTTTATTTGGAGGTTTTTATGTCATTTCTATCAAAAAATGGAGCAGGTATCTTGGCCTGCCTTCTCATTTCTATCGTATCTTGGTACTTAGGAGGATTCTTCCCTGTGATTGGCGCGCCCGTTTTTGCCATTTTCATAGGCATGCTCCTACATCCCTTTCTCTCGTCCTATAAACAACTGGATGCTGGTTTGACCTTTAGTTCCAAGAAGTTGCTCCAGTATGCCGTTGTCTTGCTTGGTTTTGGTCTCAATATCTCGCAGGTCTTCGCAGTTGGCCAATCTTCACTCCCTGTCATCCTGTCCACTATCTCAATAGCTCTGATTATTGCCTACCTCTTCCAGCGTTTCTTTGCACTGGATACAAAACTGGCTACCTTGGTTGGAGTAGGTTCTTCTATCTGTGGGGGTTCTGCCATTGCAGCGACAGCGCCTGTTATCCATGCTAAGGAAAAGGAAGTAGCCCAAGCCATTTCCGTTATCTTTTTCTTCAATGTCTTGGCTGCGCTCATCTTTCCAACCCTCGGCACCTGGCTTCATCTATCCAATGAAGGCTTCGCCCTCTTTGCAGGGACTGCGGTCAACGACACTTCCTCTGTAACGGCTGCCGCCAGCGCTTGGGACAGTCTTTACCAAAGCAATACCCTCGAGTCTGCAACCATTGTTAAACTCACACGTACTTTGGCCATTATCCCTATCACGCTCTTTCTATCCTACTGGCAAAGTCGCCAACAAGAAAACAAGCAAAGCCTACAACTGAAAAAAGTCTTCCCACTTTTTATCCTTTACTTTATCCTTGCCTCTCTCCTCACTACACTACTCACCTCTCTAGGTGTGTCCAGTAGTTTCTTTACCCCTCTCAAAGAACTCTCTAAATTCCTTATTGTCATGGCCATGAGTGCTATCGGTCTCAAAACCAATCTGGTCGCTATGGTCAAATCCAGTGGAAAATCCATTGTTCTCGGAGCCATCTGCTGGATTGCCATCATCCTCACCACTCTTGGTATGCAGACCCTTATCGGCATTTTCTAATACTCTTCGAAANNTTGAGCAGCCTGCGGCTAGTTTGCTCTTTGATTTTCATTGAGTATAACACAAAAGGTAGCCCACCAGCTACCTTTTTCTTATGCTTCCTCAATCAAGCGTGTATGTTCTCTCTTGATGCAACGATTCATCACGATGTCATCACATCCACCAGCACGCAAAATCTCTTCTGCTTCTAGACTTTCAAGTCCTAGCTGTGCCCAAAAAATCTTAGCATAAGCCTTGAAAAAATCACGCGCCACATCTGGCAAAAACTCACTGCGACGGTAAACATTGACAATATCTACAGGAAAAGGAATCTCTGCTAGACTAGCATAAGCCTTTTCACCCAATATTTCGCCACCTGCCGCCTTGGGATTGACTGGAATAATTTTATAACCCCGAGCCTGCATTTCCTTGGTCACTCGATTACTGGTTGTTTCCTCACGATCTGATAACCCCACTACAGCAAGGGTTTTACTCGTTGCGAGATACTGACAAATCACGCCATCACTTGGATTGATAAATTCTTGACTCATAGAAATCCTCCTTTTTCATCAGTATAGCACATTTTGAAAAGGCTTGCATAATTCTACTACAAAAAGGAGGACTAGCCCCCTTTTTATTTAGCCTCGTACCAGGTTGCCCCTTCATTTTCATCTGCGATGAGGGGAACACTGAGTTGAATGGCTTCTTCCATGGTTTGTTTGACCAATTTTTTCATCTCTGCCAATTCAGATTTAGGAACTTCAAGGACGATTTCATCGTGCACTTGCAGAAGCATCTTAGTCTGATAACCACCTGCAACCAAGGCTTTATCTAGCTGAATCATGGCAATCTTGAGAATATCTGCTGCCGAACCCTGAATAGGAGAATTGATGGCTGTCCGCTCCGCAAAACCACGAATATTAAAGTTGCGCGAATTGATATCTGGCAACTCACGACGACGCTTGAAGAGGGTCTCCACATAGCCCTTATCACGCGCCTCACGCACCACTTCATCCATGTAGTTTTTAATACCTGGGAAGCGTTCAAAGTAGGTATCAATGTAGGCTTTGGCCTCCTTACGGCTAATGCCCAGATTATTAGACAAACCAAAGTCTGAAATACCATAAACCACTCCAAAGTTAACCGCCTTGGCATTGCGACGATCGTTTGCAGTCACATCCTCAGGACGCTCAATGCCAAAGACCCGCATGGCTGTCGAGGTATGGATGTCCGCTCCCTCTTGGAAGGCCTTAATCAAGTGCTCATCCTTAGAAATATGCGCCAAAACGCGCAATTCAATCTGTGAATAGTCCGAGCTGAGCAATACACTATCCTCCCACTCAGGCACAAAAGCCTTACGAATGAGACGACCCTGCTCCAAACGGGCAGGAATATTTTGCAGGTTTGGATCCACACTAGACAGACGACCTGTTTGGGTCAAATCCTGCACATAACGAGTATGAATCTTGCCATCATCCAAAATCCAGTCCTGCAAGCCAATTACATAAGTCGATTGAATCTTAGCAATTTGACGGTAGTCTAGGATTTTCTTAACAATCGGAGCAATAGGAGCCAAGCGTTCCAAGACATCCACCGCTGTCGAATAACCTGTCTTGGTTTTTTTAGTGTATTCTAAAGGAAGTCCCAATTTTTCAAAAAGAAGGACACCTAGCTGCTTAGGCGAGTTGATATTAAACTCCTCACCAGCCAGTTCGTAAATCTCCTGAGTCAGTTTTTCAATAACAAGCTCATTTTCAGCCTGCATCTCAAGTAAGGTCTCTTTCTTGACCGTAATCCCAGCAATTTCCATCTTGGCAAGGACAAAAGCCAGAGGTTGCTCCATCTCATAAAGAAGCTCTAATTGCCCATTTTCGCTGAGTTTTTCCAGCAAAACAGGCTCTGTTTCAACCAAAACAGCAAGCTTACGTGCCAAATGTTCTAAGAATTTCTCGCGTTCAGGAATGGCCTTTTTAACACCCTTACCGTAGAAGGTCTCATCATCAATCAAATAAGTCTGACCATAAAGACTAGCAATAGTCGCAATTTCATTGTCCTCCACAGTCGAAAGGAGGTATTTAGCCAAACGGCTGTCAAAAGCAGGCGCCTGTAAATCCACACCAAAACGATTCAAGAGAACTTTGGCCTTTTTAAAATCATAAACTCTCAGAGGTGTTTTTTCTAGGAAATCCTTGAAAATTGGGTCTTGCAACAGCTCAAGCTTGTCTGTGGCATAGAGCTTTTCCCCACAAGACCAAGCAAAACCAACCAAATCATCCGTATGGTAATTCTCACCAAAGAGTTCAAAGTGGAAGATAGACTCTTCACTCAGCATATCTTGACTGACTTGGTCAACGATAGTAAAGTCCAAACTCTCAGCCACATTAGCTGACGACACATTTAAAGCCTGCTTGAGCTGTTTGAAGCCCATCTCATCGTAGAATTTCCCAAGATTTTCCACATCTGGACCACTATAGACCAAATCCTCCAAACCAATCTCAATCGGTGCCTTGGTATCAATGGTCGCCAGTGTTTTCGACAAAAAGGCCTGTTCCTTATCATTGATAAGATTTTCCTTCATCTTAGAAGCCTTCATCCCATCGATATTTTCATAAATCCCCTCAAGCGAACCATGCTCCAGCAAGAGCTTGATACCAGTCTTTTCACCAATTTTGGTCACCCCAGGGATATTATCCGACTTATCACCCATGAGCGCCTTGAGATCGATAAACTGCGTCGGTGTAATGCCCATCTTTTCCATAAGATATTCTGGTGTAAAGGCCTCAAACTCAGCCACACCTTTCTTGGAAATCTCAACCACCGTATGCTCATCCGTCAGCTGAATCAAATCCTTGTCCCCACTGACAATGGTAATATCAAAACCATTCTGCTCTGCTAGTTTATCCAGTGTTCCAATGATGTCATCCGCCTCATACTGAGCCAACTCATAGTGACGAATCCCCATATGATCTAGCAACTCACGAATGAAAGGGAATTGCTCACGAAACTCATCAGGAGTCTTAGCCCGACCACCCTTATAGTCCGCATACATCTCTGTCCGGAAGGTCGTCTTCCCCGCATCAAAAGCCACCAAAATATGACTAGGCTCAACTCGCTCCAACAAATGGCTCAACATCAACTGAAAGCCATAAATGGCATTGGTATGCAAACCAGCCGCATTCTTAAAACGGTCCAACTGCTGATAGAGCGCAAAAAACGCCCGAAAAGCTACAGAAGACCCATCAATCAATAATAATTTTTTCTTATCCATACACCCATTATAAAGGAAAGCACCAAAAAATACCATTGGGAAGAGCTAGAGCAAGTATTTTTCATACTTTTTCCCGAATAAATAGATAGAAGCATTGAAACTAGTAAACTTAGATTTAAAAATGTGCTATAATGAAAGACAAACTATAAGAAAAGTCAATAGTTTATCTAAAATATTTCTTATTTCAATTTGATGATTTAGCGATGATTTTAGAGCACGGCAAAAATCCCTTGAAAAAGTCCATTTTTTTCAAAGGTAATCTTGTGTTAATTTCAGAAATTACATCACTTTTTGTTCGTCAAATGGTAGCTCTTTTTTAGGAGATAAAACATGGTTCGGATAAATTTTTTTGCAAGGTGGATGATGGCTACATTGTAATGTTTTCCTTGTTCTAACTTAGTCTTAAACTAGGCCTTAAAAGCAAGTGAAAAGCGATTGCATGCTTTGCCAGCTGATGAACGACTACAGAAACGTCAAGAAGAGCTCCACCCCCTAATGGAAGATTTCTTTGCTTGGTGTCGATGTCAGTCAGTTTTAGCAGGTTCAAAACTAGGAAGGGCTATTGAATACAGCCTCAAGTATGAAAAAACCTTTAAGACCATTTTGAAAGACGGACGTCTGATCCTTTCCAATAATCTAGCTGAACGCGCCATTAAATCATTGGTTATGGGACGGAGTAAAAGAGTCCAGTGGACTCTTTTAGCCTAAGCTAAATTTTAAAAAGCGAGGGTGGTTATTTTCTCAAAGTTTTGAAGGAGCTAAAGCAAGAGCTATTATTATGAGCTTGTTGGAAACAGCTAAACGTCATCAATTAAATAGTGAGAAATAGCTATCCTATCTTCTAGAATGTCTTCCGAACGAGGAAACTCTCGTAAACAAAGAGGTTTTAGAGGCTTATTTACCATGGACTAAAGTTGTACAAGAAAAGTGCAAATAAGAAATCTCCAGATTAGGAACTATCCGTGAGTTCTCTAGTCTGGAGATTTTTCAATATACTTCGTTATTAGGCGGTTACGACTGAAATATCGTCTTGTTCACTTTTTATTTTCTTCTAACCAATAGACGGAGTTGCAAGGAAAATGCCAAAAACTCTACCCCTATAGCTAACAAAGAGCAAAAAAACTAGGAGAGAACTCTCCTAGTTTTAAAGGCTCTATAATATTTGTAGTGGGTAAATCCCCTATAGATATTATGGAGCCTATTTTTGTGTAGAAAAAAAGTCCCATATCATCTATAATGAAAAGCGACAAAATAACTCATTAGAAAGAATCATATGGAACAATTACATTTTATC
>NZ_VMMV01000080.1:0-65361 GCF_013277375.1 Streptococcus sp. 3613 | reverse complement strand
CTGGGATCTTGTTTGGCTCCAATAGGAGTAGGTCCACATAGGCATAGTCACTATATACGAGAATTTCGCTATTGTTATGGAGCTGTTGATGCCCATTGAAGCGAATCATTTTTCTTAATAGCTGGTGGATGTCATGCTGAGTGGATGAACGCATTTTTAGAAGAGCTTTCACAAGCGTATCCAGAGGATTATCTGTTACTCGTTATGGACAATGAAATATGGCATAAATCAAGTACCTTAGAGATTCCAAGTAATATTGAGTTGGCTTTTATCCCACCTTATACACCAGAAATGAACCCTATTGAACAAGTCTGGAAAGAAATTCGAAAACGAGGTTTCAAAAACAAGGCTTTCCAAACATTGGAAGCCGTCATTGATAAGCTTCAAGAAGTTATTCAAGGACTGGAAAAAAGCGTTTTAAAGTCCACTGTCAGCAGACAATGGACAAGGTTGCTTTTTGAAAATAATTGAGTATTAGAGGTTTCTGATGGCTTTTTCACATGACCTATTTGGTCTAAAGCCATAACTCGTATCTGAGAAATGAGATTCACAAATGGGGCTCATGACTTGAACAATGGCCTGTTGAATCATTCTATCCATAACTGCTGGAATTCCTAGTTGACGGATACCTCCGTTTGGTTTAGGAATCTCAACTCTAAGAACTGGTTGAGGCTTATATTTTCTCTGTTTTATCAGCTCCTTAGTCAAGCGCCAGTTTTGTCTGAGATAATTATCCATCTCTTCGATAGTCATTCCATCAATCCCAGCTGAGCCTTTATTGGATTTTACTTGATTGTAGGCTTCCAGCATATTTTCGCGTGATACTATCTTATCTAGCAATTTTGACATGTGCCTATTCCTTTCTTGTTTTGGTGCCTGAGGGATATCTTATATTGGTGAGCCTTCATCTAGTCAATACGTGACAGACTCCAGTTCTATCAGACCTCTCGTTTTACAGACACAAGTGAAGTAGGATTACTTCGATCTGTCGTTTTCTCTTTCTAGCGACAGACCTCAAACAGTCTCTCCCCAGACTGTTTGAGTATTCACCCCTTCGCTCCACTTCCATTACAGAAGTTTCCTCACTACTATGGGTTCGGCTGACTTCTCATGATTCCTTGTTACTACGCTTTCAGCGCTCATGAGACCTCACGGGATAAGTCCTACATCTTTCCTCGTTTATACAAGATATGAGGACGTTAAAAGGTTAGAGTGAATTCAATTACTCCCGTGATTTACGCATATGGGTTACGACTACCTTTTTGGACTTTAGAGTTTCTGGCCCCCTTATCCGCTATATACGCCTTACTATCACCTTCCTGTTCGTAGAGCCACGATTTCGCTATCCCTTCCTCTGACGATTCTTATTTCCAGCGTCAGACTTAAAACGGTCTATCCCCAGACCGTTTTAATCCGCTACCTCACGATAGTCAGGCTTGGGAATCGCTATTGGGTTCACCGGTAGCAGGTGCCCACCGAGGACTTACACCTCAGATGCACGACATGCCCGTCGTGCCAGAAAAAGCCCTTCGGATAAAATCCGAGGGGCTAGAAACGTTGTTAAATCAACGGCCGAACTTTTGAATTTCAAGGTTCGGGATAAAATAGTTTACTGAACTACTTTATTTTTTCAAGTTGTAGAATGATTTCAATCCACGGTATTCTGCTACTTCACCAAGTTGGTCTTCGATGCGAAGCAATTGGTTGTATTTAGCGATACGGTCTGTACGTGAAAGTGAACCAGTCTTGATTTGTCCTGCGTTAGTTGCAACTGCGATGTCAGCGATTGTTGAATCTTCAGTTTCACCTGAACGGTGTGATACAACGGCAGTGTAACCAGCTTCTTTAGCCATTTCGATAGCTTCAAAAGTTTCAGTAAGAGTACCGATTTGGTTAACTTTGATAAGGATTGAGTTAGCAGCACCTTCTTGGATACCACGTGCAAGGTAGTCAGTGTTTGTTACGAAGAAGTCGTCACCAACAAGTTGTACTTTCTTACCAAGACGTTCAGTAAGAGCTTTCCAACCATCCCAGTCGTTTTCATCCATACCATCTTCAATAGTGATGATTGGGTATTTGTTAACCAATTCTTCAAGGTAGTCGATTTGTTCTGCAGATGTACGAACAGCAGCACCTTCACCTTCAAATTTAGTGTAGTCGTAAACTTTACGTTCTTTATCGTAGAATTCTGATGAAGCACAGTCAAATCCGATAAATACGTCTTTACCTGGTACATATCCAGCAGCTTCAATCGCAGCAAGGATAGTTTCAACACCATCTTCAGTTCCTTCGAAACGAGGAGCGAACCCACCTTCGTCACCTACGGCAGTTTCCAAACCACGTGATTTAAGGATTTTCTTAAGAGCGTGGAAGATTTCAGCACCGTAACGAAGGGCTTCTTTAAATGTTGGCGCACCAACTGGCAAGATCATGAACTCTTGGAAAGCGATTGGAGCGTCAGAGTGAGAACCACCGTTGATGATGTTCATCATTGGAGTTGGAAGAACTTTAGTGTTGAATCCACCAAGGTAGCTGTAAAGTGGGATTTCAAGGTAGTCAGCAGCAGCACGAGCTACAGCGATAGACACACCGAGGATTGCATTCGCACCCAATTTACCTTTGTTAGGAGTACCGTCAAGTGCGATCATAGCACGGTCAATAGCTTGTTGATCACGTACATCGTAGCCAATGATCGCTTCAGCAATGATGTTGTTTACGTTGTCAACAGCTTTTTGTGTACCAAGACCACCGTAACGAGATTTGTCACCGTCGCGAAGTTCAACTGCTTCGTGTTCACCAGTAGAAGCTCCTGATGGAACCATACCACGTCCGAAAGCACCTGATTCAGTGTAAACTTCTACTTCAAGTGTTGGGTTACCGCGTGAGTCTAGGACTTCGCGAGCGTAAACATCAGTAATAATTGACATTTTTTACTCTCCTTATGAGTTAAATTTTTTACACCTCTATAATACCTTAAAACCCCTCCTTTTTCAAGAAAAAACGTTATCTTTGTGCAACTTTTCCTTAACTTTATAAAGTAATCGCTTTCTTTTGTCTGTTTTATTCTAACTTTTATGATATACTGTTTTCATGACAGATTTATCAAAACAATTACTTGAACAAGCTCATGGTGGAGCAAAATTAAATCCGGATGAGCAAAGACGCTATCTTGGTACTTTTGAGGAAAGAGTTCTTGGATATGCAGATATTGATACAGCAAATAGCCCTCAGTTAGAAAAAGGATTTTTATCTATTTTAGAAAACCTTCAGGAAAAAGCAGAGCCACTATTTGTGAAGATTTCACCAACTATCGAATTTGACAAGCAAGTTTTCTACTTAAAAGAAGCAAAAGAAACTGATAGTCAAGCTACCATAGTATCTGAGGAGCATATTACTTCTCCCTTCGGTCTGGTTATCCATAGCAATGCACCCGTTCAAGTAGAAGAAAAGGATCTTCGACTTGCTTTTCCAAAACTTTGGGAAGTTAAAAAGGAAGAACCATCCAAAACATCCTTATGGAAAAAATGGTTTGGCTAAATATTGCGCATAGTTAATAAGTGCCCAATATTGGCAGCCGTGTGCTCCAGATAGAGACTGGCATTTTTCAAACTATCTTCCAAAGGTTCATTTTTCTCCAAAATAGAAAAGGTGGCTTGGATATTTTCAAATGGTAAGGGAGGTAAATCTTCAGCAAGACTACCGCAAATAGCAATAACAGGAACTCCGACAGGGGTTCTTTTTGCAACACCTACAGGCGCTTTCCCAGCAAAGCTTTGACTGTCCAGTCTACCTTCTCCAACAATCACCAAGTCAGCATCTGAAACTTTCTTATCAAAGTTGATTAAGTTCAAGCAGGTATCAATTCCCGACACGATATTTTCCTGAGCAAAGGCACACAAACCGCCAGCAATGCCTCCACCAGCTCCTGCTCCTTTAATTTGCAATATTGCAGGTGAGACTTTTTCATAAAAGTCTTGGATTGCTTGATCTAGGACTGGAAACATAGTAAGATTTAGGCCTTTTTGCTTGCCAAAAGTGTAAGTCGCACCTTGATGACCACATAAGGGACTCACGACATCTGATAAAATATGAATTTGAACACCTTCAGGAATTTTATAGCGATTTTCTGTTGAAACAGAAGCTAAGTTTAATAAGGATTGACCGGAAGCAGGCAAGACATTTCCGTCCCTATCATAAAATTGATAACCTAAACCAGCAGCAATCCCCAGTCCTCCATCATTACTGGCCGTGCCACCAACACCGATATAAATATCTTTAATCCCTTTAGAAATGAGATGGAGAATCAACTCTCCGATACCACAAGTTTGGATTTGAAGTGGATTTCGTTTCTCTAGCGGAATTTTTCCAAGACTAACCAAGTCAGCTACTTCAAATAGTGCCAGTTCCTCTTTTTGAAAATAGCGCATGGCTTCTTTTTGTCCAAAAGGGTCTGTCACTTGGATCCATTTTTCTTTTAGGTCAAGAGAATGTCGGATAGCATCTACAGTACCTTCTCCCCCATCACCAACAGGGCAGAGGAGACATTCTACATCTGCTATCGATTGTTGGAACCCTTTTTTAATAGCTTCAGCTACTTTCTGTGCGGTCAAGCTTTCCTTAAATGAATCTGGTGCAATAACAATCTTCACATTTTCCCTCATTCTAAAAAGTCAATCAAAGGAAGAACTTCTAAAAAATCCCTCTTGTCAATATGATGTGGTATTTCTTTTTTGAGCACTTCTTTGGAACAAAAGGCGATTCCTAACTCCGCCGACTTCAACATTAATAGATTATTGACCCCATCACCGATTGCCACCGTTCTTTCTTTAGAAAGTTTTAGTTTCTTTCTCCATTTTTCCAGAGTTTCTTTTTTGACCTGGGGACTTATAATTTGTCCAACTAATTTTCCTGTTAAAAGACCTTCTTTGACTTCAAGCTAGTTGGCAGTGAAATAGGCAATACCAAGGGATTTTGCTAATCTCTCCAACTATTGGTATAAATCCACCAGACACCAAACCAACTAGGATGCCATTCTTTTGGGGAATAGAGATGAACTCTGGGACATTTAGCGATAGATGATTTGAGTTGAAGACTTTATCAAATACCAAAATAGGAAGACCTTCCAAGAAGGACACTCTTTTTCTTAAACTGCTTTCAAAGACCAACTCTCCTCGCATTGCCCGACTTGTAATCTGCGAAATTTCCTCCTCACGACCTACCTTTCTTCCCAACAAATCAATCACTTCTTCTAGGATTAAGGTTCCATCCACATCCATAACACACAAGCCTTTTACTTGAGACATCAGTTCTCCTCTCTAAACAGACCAAAAATCGTATGAAGTCATCATACGATTTTATCTATTAATTAACTAAACTATGGTACAAGTCAAGGTATGACTTGCAGGCTGTATCCCATGAGAAATCACACTCCATAGCTTGTTTTTGTAGATTTCTCCAAACGTCAGGATGGTTTCTATACAAGTCCAATGCTGTTTGGAAAGTCCAATTTAACCAGTAAGGTGATAGATTGTCAAAGCTAAAACCAGTACCGCTTCCTTCGATTGGATTGAAAGCGCGGACAGTATCTCGCAAACCACCAACTTCATGAACCAATGGCAAGGTTCCGTAACGCATAGCCATCATTTGAGACAAGCCGCATGGTTCAAAACGACTTGGCATGAGGAAGAGGTCACAGGCAGCGTAGATTTCTTGAGCAAGTTTGACATCAAAAGTGATATTTGCTGATATCTTGTCTGGGTAAATCTGAGCAAACCATGAGAAAGCTCCTTCAAAGGCTGGATCTCCAGTTCCCAAAAGAACAATCTGAACATCATTTTGCAAGATATGGTGAAGACTTTCGATCACCACATCAAAACCTTTTTGACGTGTCAAACGAGAAACAATTCCCACTAGAGGAACGTCAGATCTAACTGGCAAGCCAACTCTCTCTTGTAATTTTGCCTTATTCTGGGCTTTTCCAGACAAATCTTCCTGATTAAAATGATAGTCTAAAAGAGCATCCGTCTGAGGATTATACAGGTCAGCATCAATCCCATTCACGATACCAGATACTTTACCAGACTCCATTCTAAGAATCTGATCCAAGTTACATCCGAATTTACTGGTCATAATTTCCTGAGCATAACTAGGTGAGACGGTTGAAACACGATCCGCATAGAGAATACCTGCCTTCATCCAGTTCAGACAGTTGTTCCAGCGAAGGGTACCGTCAGCATAACGTTCAAAGCCAACTCCAAACAAGTCCCATAACATTCCTTCTGAAAATTGTCCTTGGAATTCCAAATTATGAATGGTTAAAACAGTTTTTATTCCTTGATAGGCTTGAATCCAACGGTATTTTTCCTTTAACAAGAAAGGAATCATGGCTGTATGGTAATCATGAACATGGAGAAGGTCAGGAATAAAGTCAATCCTTTCCATAGCCTCAATGGCAGCAAGTTGGAAAAAGGCAAAGCGCTCTCCGTCGTCAAAATCACCGTAAACATGACCACGGAAGAAATAATATTGGCTGTCAACAAAGTAGAAGGTTACACCATTTAATACTGTTTTCTTAATTCCACAATACTGTCTGCGCCAACCGACGCTCACCTCAAAATGAAGAACATCTTCAATCTGATTTCCAAATTTAGCCTCTACCATGTCATAGTAGGGTAAAATCACTGCAACTTCATGTCCCGCTTTTACAAGTGATTTAGGAAGAGCGCCAATGACGTCTCCCAAACCACCTGTTTTTGAAAAGGGTGCACCCTCTGCTGCTACAAATAAAATTTTCATGAATGAATATCCTCTGTTACTTTGCTACCTTTCTTAACGACAACTGGATGTTCTGCAGTTCCTCGAATCACAACACCAGGCTCAACTTCAACACCCTTGTCCAAGATAGCATATTCTACCTGAGCTCCTTCTCCAATCACAACACGAGGGAAGAGTAGGCTATCTTTAACCAGGCTATCCTTATGGATATGAATATTACGTGATAGAACAGAATTAGCCACTTGACCTTCAATGATACTACCAGACGCAAACTGAGAAGTACTTACCTTAGATGTATTAGCATAGTAAGTTGGTTCTTCGTTCTTAACCTTTGTATAAATCTTTTGGTTTGGTGAGAAGAGAGAATAGAATTTCTGTGATTCAAGCATATCTTTATTAGCTTGGTAATAAGACTCTACAGAGTGAATATTGGCTAGGTAGCCTGTGTACTCGTAGGCGAAAGCTCCCTCTTTTGCAGCCAAATCACGTAAAACATAACGCAATTTCTCTGGATGTTCTTTTTTAGCTTCTTCTTCCAAGCGTTCAATCAACCACGGTGTATCAACGACAAAGATATCTGTAGACATATTGAACGTTTCAGCTGTTGACTTGCTATCAAAGAGTTTATGAGAAAGAACATGGTCTGTTTCATCCACTTCTAAGATTGCATTTACTTCTGAAATATCTTTCTTAGCTAGTTTTTTATAAACTACAGTGATAGGCCCTTTTGTTGTACTATGTAGATGGAAAACTTGGTTCAAATCAATGTTAATCAAGACATCGCAGTTGAGGGCAACCGTTTGGTTTGATCCAGAGCGTTTTAAATAAGTAAGAAGCTGTTGGTAGTATTCTTTTCCTACTGTGCTACTCTCCACACGAGTATTGTAAATACCTAGATAATAGTGACTGAGAAGGGTTGATAAGCCCCACTCGCGTCCTGAACGAATATGGTCAAAGACTGAGCTGATATTATCCTGCTGGAAAATACCAAAGACACTACGAACACCTGCATTAGCAAGGCTTGAAAGTGGGAAGTCAATCAAACGATATTTCCCACCAAATGGCAAACTTGCTACTGGACGGTGGTCTGTCAATGTCGACATATCGTGAAAACCAACTGTGTTTCCTAAAATGGCAGAATATTTATCAATCTTCATCTGTTGCTACCCCCACTACTTCATTATATCCTACAACTTGTACTTCATCTGTTCCATCAATTTCGACACCGTCAGAAATAATCGCACCTTCACCAATAATGGCACGTTTAATCTTAGCTCCTTGACCAATGATAGCTCCACTCATGATAACTGAATCAACAACTTCCGCTCCTTCGCGAACTTGCGCGCCTGTTGAAAGGATAGAATGTTTAACAGTTCCATCAACGAAACATCCGTCTACAACTAATGAGTCTTCCACATCAGCATTTGCTCCGAGGAAGTTTGGTGGTGAAATCAAGTTTCTTGAGTAAATCTTCCATTGACGGTTACGACTATCCAAGGCATTTTCTGGAGAAATATACTCCATGTTCGCTTCCCAAAGTGACTCAATAGTACCGACGTCTTTCCAGTAACCGCTAAATTCGTAAGCATAAACACTTTCACCTGACTCAAGGTAATTTGGAATGACATTTTTACCAAAGTCTGACATATCGACATTGCTCTTTTCAGCAGCGACTAACATATTGCGGAGACGCTGCCAATCAAAGATGTAAATACCCATAGAAGCTTTTGTAGATTTAGGTTGAGCTGGTTTTTCTTCAAATTCTACAATACGATTGTTAGCATCTGTGTTCATGATACCAAAACGGCTAGCTTCTTTCAGAGGAACATCAAGAACTGCTACTGTCAAACTAGCATTATTATCCTTATGAGACTGGAGCATAGCATCGTAGTCCATCTTATAGATATGGTCACCCGAAAGAATCAAAACATACTCAGGGTTGACACTGTCGATATAATCAATGTTTTGGTAAATAGCGTGGCTAGTCCCCTCAAACCAACGATTTCCTTCACTTGCAGAATATGGTTGAAGGATAGAGACACCAGAATTAATCCCATCTAGACCCCAACTTGAACCATTCCCGATATGGTTGTTGAGAGCAAGTGGTTGATACTGGGTGATGACTCCAACATTGTGAATACCTGAGTTGGCACAGTTTGAAAGAGCAAAGTCAATGATACGGTAGCGCCCACCAAATTGCACAGCTGGTTTTGCGATGCTTTGAGTGAGTTTACCGAGACGAGTTCCTTGCCCACCAGCAAGAATCAAAGCTAACATTTCATTCTTCATTTTCTACTCCTTTTTGGTTTTTACTTGTGACAGTTTTATCAGATTTCAAGCGGCGTTTGATTTTCCAAACACTTGCTCCCATAGCCGGTAGGGTAAAGGTCAAGGTCTGCTCATAATCTTTCCATAGTCCTTCTTGCGTTTGAACAGTTTGATTATGTTCTTTCCAAACGCCTCCCCACTCTTCTAACTCAGTATTCCAGACTTCTTCATAAATCCCTGCAACAGGCAGACCGATTGTAAAATCTTTTCGTTCAACAGGTGCCATATTAAAGACGCAGACTAGCATGTCGCCCTTCTTACCCTTACGGATGAAGGAAAGAACACTCTGGTCTCGATTATCCGCATCAATGATTTCAATACCATCATAGCTGGTATCGATTTCCCACAGACAGCGATGATCTTTGTAAAACTGGTTTAGCTGAGAAGTGAAATACTTCATCTTAGCATTCATAGGGTCTTCTAGATTAGACCATTCCAACTGCTCTTCAGATCTCCATTCTAGGAATTGGCCGTATTCACTACCCATGAAGAGCAATTTCTTACCAGGGTGACAAATTTGGTACGTATAGAGATTGCGCAAGCCTGCGAATTGATTATAGCGATCTCCCCACATCTTGTGCATCATACTCTTCTTGCCATGAACAACTTCATCGTGTGAGAATGGTAGGAGATAATTCTCCTTGAAGACATACATAAAGCTGAAAGTCACTAGGTTAAAGTCGTATGTACGATAAATCGGATCTTCTTCATAGAAACGGAGAATATCATTCATCCAGCCCATATTCCATTTGTAGTCAAAGCCAAGACCGTCTGAATCCTTTGTATCAGTAATCTGAGTAGCTGATGAACTTTCCTCAGCTATCATCATCACATCTGGATGAGCTAGTTTAATGACATCATTCAAGCGTTGAAGGAAATAATATCCTTCATAGTTGAGATTACCGCCATCTTTATTCGGTGTCCATGGGGCATCATCGTAATCTAGATAGAGCATGTTGCTAACCGCATCCACGCGAATACCGTCCAAATGGTAAAAGTCAATCCAAAACTTAATGCTAGAAATCAAGAAGGACTGGACTTCATTCTTCCCAAGGTCGAAATTGAGTGCTCCCCAACCATAGTTATGAGCCTTATTATGGTCCTGATACTCAAAAGTCGGTGTCCCATCGTAATAGGCTAAGGCATCATCATTAATAGTGAAGTGACCAGGTACCCAGTCCACAATAATCCCAATATTGTTTAAGTGACATTCCTCAACAAAATCTTGAAACTCTTCAGGACGACCATAGGCATGCTCTAAAGCAAAGTAACCCATAAGCTGATAGCCCCAACTCAAACCGAGAGGGTGAGACATCAAGGGCATAAACTCAATGTGAGTATAGTTCATCTCAACTAGGTAAGGAATGAGTTCATCTTTCAATTGAGCAAAACTATAGGGACTACCGTCTGGATTTCTCTTCCAAGAGCCAGCATGAACCTCGTAAATATTGACAGGACGCTCTTCAAAGCTTAAGCGTTTTCTACGGGCTAGCCAGAGTCTATCCTTCCATTTTTTCTCTGGAATCTCTGTTAAAATCGCTCCAGTACCAGGTCGTGCCTCATACCGTACAGCCAAAGGATCAATCTTCATAAGCTGATGACCATTTGCACGTGTGATATGGTACTTGTAAATTTGGCCTTCTTGAGCAAAACTGGTAAAGACTTCCCAGACTCCAAATTCATTCCGTTCCATCGGAATTTGATTTTCAACCCAATTGGTGAAATCCCCTACCAAGTGAACTGCCTGAGCATTGGGTGCCCAAACTCGGAAAGTATAGCCAGACTCACCATCTTTTTCTTCCCTATGCGCTCCCAGATAATGCTGGAGGTGAAAATTCTCACCTGTCATAAAGGTGCGCAATGCTTCTCTTCTATCCATATACTCCCTTTCTGCTGTAAGCGTTTTCTGTGTTTTTATTATACTACTTTTTTAGAGAAGATTCAAGTAAATTACTATACTTCTTTAAAATTATTTTGAAAATCTACAAAAAGTTCACTTTCTCGTTCAATTGTAAAGCAATATTTTTTCAAAAAATGTGAAAACACCTTTCTTTTCTCTACTATAATACCAAAAAGTTCGTATTTTTCTATGATTATTATTGTTTTATAGCAAAAAAATAAAACCAGGAAAACAATTTCCTGATTTTACACGTTTGATGAAAATATTTATCAAATTTTCTATACAAGTGAGTTATCAACTAAGTTCTTTCTATTCGTTCACTTCCAATGATGTGTTAGAATAGCGAGATAGATGGTCTTTATAAAACACTCAAGACAGCTAGACTAATATCATCTAACACATTATCTTCTTTTGAACGACTATTAGTTACCAACATAGCTAAATTTCCTGCATTTTCAAATTGATAGGGTTCTGATTTAGCATTCACAACCACCAAGAGGTGTTCTTTCCCATGAACTTCATAGATAAGGCAGCCGCTATGTTCAATCGCAGAATGCACAAAGACATGATGGTAAATTTCATCATAGCTAGAGTAAGAAAAGGCACCAGTTTTTGTCTTCAATCGGATGACTTGACGGATAAACTCAATACTGTCTTGACGCTCATTGATCAAATCCCAGTTGACTTGGTTCACACTGTCAGGAGCATTATAGCTATTCATCGCACGCTCTCTATCATCATGGGTCAACTCACCATTCTCACCAGTCGCAACCAGTTTGGTACGACCAAATTCTTGACCGATTTCCATAAAGGCCATCCCTTGCATGAGTAGGTTCATAGCTGTGGCTGTCTCGACCTTGCGCATGATTTGTTCTGAACTTTGGTTTGGATGAAGGGTTGCCAATAAATCGTGAAGATTGTAATTGTCATGGGCTTCCACATAGTTAAGCACCTGATTTGGATGTGTATAGGTTCCTAATTCACGACTTCCTAGGATTGCTTTGGCTAGAATTGGCTCTGTCGCAGCACCGCTGACAAAACCTGACTTGATAGCACCGTAAACTTCTCCACCTTTGACAGCATCACGCTGATTGTCATTAAAGAAACCAATATTTGGCATTTCGTAGGCGTTGTCTTTCTTAGCCTTATCATAAGGTGCAAGACCTGTTCCCATGTCCCAACCTTCTCCATAGAGGATAATGTTAGGGTCGATTTCATCTAAGCTTTGACGAATCATCTGCATAGTCTTGACATCATGAATCCCCATTAAGTCAAAACGGAAGCCGTCAATATTGTATTCCTGAACCCAGTATAGAAGAGAATCAATCATATACTTGCGGAACATTTCGTGTTCACTGGCTGTTTCATTTCCAACGCCTGTTCCATTCTGGAAGGTACCGTCTGGATTCATACGATAATAGTAATCAGGGACAGTTGTTTGGAAAGGTGCATCAACAACTGAGAAGGTATGGTTATAGACCACATCCATAATAACACCAATACCCGCATCGTGGTAAGCTTGAACCATGGTCTTCAAATCACGAATAACCTGAGCTGGGTCGTCTGGATTAGTTGAAAAACTAGTTTCTGGCGCGTTATAGTTTTGTGGGTCATAACCCCAGTTGTAGGTTACATTCCCATCCTCATCGTATTCTTTGTGACGGTCTGCAATTGGTTGCAACTGAACATAATTGTAGCCCAGCTTCTTGATGTAATCAAAAGCAGTTGCTTGGCCGTACTGGTTAACTGTTCCAGTCTGTGCAGCACCTAAGAAAGTTCCTCGAAGATGTTCATCCACACCTGAGGTCGGTGATTTGGTCAAATCACGAATGTGCATTTCACAAATAACTGCCTTACATGGATTTGCCAAGCGCCAAGTAGCCTCTGAACAGTGCTTGACCTCGAAGTTTGCAACTTGCTTTTCTTCATGGCTCAGGATAGCTGAACGTTTGCCATCAGGACTGGTCGCGATGGTATAGGGATCGCGTGTCACTGTTTGGTGGTGAGGGAATTGGACTTGATACTGATAAGCCTTACCAGTCAAATCTTCCTCAACATCCAAACTCCAGACACCGATTGTATTGTCCTTGTGATTATAAGAGTAGCGATTGCCTCTCTCCATCTCAAAGGTCTTCCAAACAGGAGCATCATTAGCAGCTGATTCATAAACGACAACCTGCACTTCTGTCGCTGTTGGAGCCCAGAGAGCAAAACGAGCCTGATTGTCCTCTACACGGCAACCCAATTCCCCTTGGTAGCCCCAGTGGTGGTCGAAACTAGCGCTATTGATAGCCTTGTCAAAAGCAAAAGGATTTTGATTTTTATAGAAAGGACTTGCAATTGCAGGATTTTCAGAATAATAAATTCTATCATCGCCTTCCAAAATCCAGACCTCTGTTAAGAGGGGATAGTGATTAAAACGGATAGCATATTCTTTACTAGTTTGGCCTGTGTGAACCACAAAATTCAAGCTTTCTAAGGGATGAGCACTTGGGTGTTCAAAGCTAAATAAGGCTCCAAAATAATCTTCTTGGTAAGTTAGTAAATCAATTCGTTGATCCTTACTCTTTACAAAAGAGCAAGTGTCGTATTCACCATTCTTGCGATGGTAATGAATGCGCATAGGGTAGTTATACATTTTTATTTTTCCTTTTTACTTTTTAATTCGTTTCTATTTCACTAATAAATTCTTGACTAATCTCGTCTCGATTGACAAAAAATTCGATGTGATGATGGCAGACTTGAAGTTCAACTGGGGTATCTCCTCCATATTCCCCATCTAGGTTCAGCATAAATGGTTCTTGGTCATCTAAAACTTCTAAACGTAGTTTGCTAGTTTTAAGGTATTCGATATTGACGTCTGAGACATGCTGACCACCATTAATGGCCTGTATCAATAAGCCCAACATATCAAATAGCTTGTCTGTCTTGACCAAAATCAGAGTAAAATTACCATCGTCTAACTTGGTATCAGGCGCTAACTGCTCAAACCCTCCAATGGAATTGGTCAAGGCAACAAAAATCAATGACACCTCTCCTTCAAAGACCCCCTGATCGTGTGTGATTCTCACTGGACGAACCTTGGTCTTAGGAAACATTTCAATGCCTTTAGCAACATAGGCAAAATAACCAAGACGCGTCTTGACTTCACTTGGAACACTGTAAGTCAATTCGGTTAAGGTTCCAGCAGCGGCAATATTAATAAAATATTTGTCGCCAAAAGCTCGTCCAATATCCATATGAATGGTCTCATTTTTAGCAATAATCTGAGCAGCCGCAACAGGATCACCCATTGGAATTTTTAGGGCACGCGCATAATCATTAGTCGTACCTGTTGGGATGATAGCAAGCCGAGGTCTCTTATCGAGCGAGGCAACCCCATTGACTACCTCATTAATTGTTCCATCACCACCTGCAGCAATAATCAAATCAAAACCAGCTTTGGCTGCTCTCTCAGCTTCTTTTTGTGCCGAAAGAGGTTCTGGAGTCGTTTGAAAGGCACTGGTTTCATAGCCAATATTTTCCAAAACATCCAGCACTTCTGCTATATTTTTCTTGATAATTTCCTGCCCTGAGGTTGGGTTATAAATTAAACGCGCACGTTTTCTTTCTTCTGTCATTGTTACAAACTTTCTAGCCAAGCTTCATCTCGAACTTCGATAGCAAGTTCTTGCGCCTTTTGAAGTTTACTTCCAGCATCTGCTCCTGCCACGACGAGGTCGGTCTTTTTAGACACACTGCCTGTCACTTTGGCCCCCAGACTTTCGAGTTTACTTTTAGCTTCTGAGCGCTTGAGCCGTTCCAATTTTCCAGTCAATACCACTGTCAAACCTGACAAGGCTGCATCCGCTACTACAGTTTGACCTTTATAATCCAGATTGACCCCAGCTTCTTTCAATTCTCTGAGGAGAATTTCAGAGCCTTCTGTCGCAAAATAAGTCTGGAGACTCTTGGCAATCACACCACCCAGACTCTCAATACTAGCCACTTCCTCTGGATCTGCCTGAACCAGATTTTCAATTGAGTGGAAATGTTGAAGTAAAAGCTGACTGGCCTTGTTTCCGACATGGCGAATTCCCAAACCAAATAAGAGCTTCTCGGCAGAATTTTCCTTAGATGCTTGGATAGCCTGATACAGTTTAGCAGCGGACTTTTCCTTGATCCCCTCTAAAAGGAGGAAATCTTCTTCTTGCAAACGATAAATATCCGCCACATCCTTGACTAAATTAGCAGCAAAGAGTTTCTCAACAATAGATGGACCAAGGCCTGTAATATTCATAGCATCACGAGAAGCAAAGTGAATCAAGCCTTCCATGATTTGAGCAGGGCAACGCGGATTGATACAACGCAGGGCCACTTCATCTTCAAAGTGCAGCAAGTCAGAGTTACAACTTGGACAGTTTGTAGGGATATCCAGTTTCTCTTCAGAAACCCGTTTGGACTCTACTACACGTAAAACGGCAGGGATAATATCTCCAGCCTTATAAACGATAACCGTATCATCTTTTCGGATATCTTTTTCAGCAATATAATCCACATTGTGCAGAGTCGCACGGCTAACAGTTGTACCAGCTAGTTGTACTGGTGTTAGATTCGCAGTTGGGGTTACAACACCCGTACGGCCAACTGTCCAATCAACTGATAAGAGTTGAGCTTCTTTTTCTTCAGCTGGGAACTTGTAGGCTACTGCCCACTTTGGAGCTTTAACGGTAAAGCCAAGTTCTTCTTGGCCTGCTAGGTCGTTGACCTTGATTACCACTCCATCAATATCGTAAGGCAGATTTTCTCGTTCTTGTCCAACTTCTTGGATAAAATTCCAGATTTCATCCATGCTTTCAGCCAGAATTCGCTTAGGATTGACCACAAAACCTAGTTGTTCTAGGTGCTTCAAAACCTTTTCTTGACTATCACGAGTTGACGGGCTGGCTTCTTGATAGAGGAAGGTAGCAAGATTGCGCTTGGCAACTACTGCTGTATCCAACTGACGCAGAGTTCCTGCTGCCGCATTACGAGGATTAGCAAATTCAGGCTCTCCATTTTCTTGGCGCGCTTGGTTAACTTGGTCAAAGGAAGCGCGTGGCATGTAACATTCCCCACGAACTGTGATATCTAGTTCTTCTGGCAAAGTCAAAGGAATGTCCTTAACACGTTTGAGATTTTCTGTGATATTTTCTCCAATAGAACCGTCTCCACGTGTTGCACCAACAACTAAAATCCCCTTTTCATAAGTCAGCGAGATAGATAAGCCATCGATTTTCAGCTCACAAATATAGGTCGGATAAGCCACTTCCTTACGAACACGCGCATCAAAAGCTTCAAGCTCCTCACGTGAAAAAGCATCCTGCAAACTATAAAGAGGATACTGATGACTGTATTTTTCAAAACCATCTAAAATCTTGCCACCAACACGATGGGTCGGACTGTCTGCTAGCACTTGATCTGGATAGGCAGTTTCTAACTCAACCAACTCTCGGTAAAGGCGATCATACTCACTGTCTGAAACCGAGGGATTATCGCTGGTATAGTACTCAGCCGCATAGCGATTGAGCAAGGCGACTAACTCATTCATTCTTTTATTCATAAAACCATTTTACCATAAAACAAGCCCTCCTCACAAACGAGAAGGGCGGAAAAAACACTTAGTTTGGAATTATTTTTAAAACTCAAGCAACCTTATATAAATTTTTCAAAATGAGTTCGAACATAAATAAACGATATACAAGACAAGATGATAACACCACTTCCAATTATCAGGAAAGAAGAGAGATGTACACTTGGCAGGACTGTCATAAATCCTTTTGCAATAGGCATAAATAGAATAGCTAAGGTAAAAATTGTACTTAGTACTCTCCCAAGAAATTCGCTCTCAACCTTGGTTTGTACTTGAGTAAAAAAGTGAATATTAAAAATCGTCATAAACAATTCACAAACTAAATTTCCAGAAAAGGAAAGAAAAGTTGGCAGTGGTAATCCCATCATAAAAACTCCGACACCTGTCAAAGCCAGTAAAATCAAAAGATTATAAACATTAGCTTTAATTTTACTAGCTAGAAGAGCCCCAATGATGGAACCAATAGCCCCCATAGTTAAAATACTTGCATAGGCTCCTTCTGACCCGTAAAGCTGATTCGAAAAGGGGAGGAGAAATTCAAAAGCTGCAAAAAAGAAATTAACGCTGGAAGCTACCAGCAAAAGGAAGAAAATTTCTTGCTGATGCCAGATATAGTGTAACCCATCCTTGATATCTACAAACATATCTCTCCCAGTAAAAGCCTTTTTCTCTCGAACTTTTGCTTCCTCTTTTGGAAGGAAAGCCACTAGAACAAAAGCAATGAAAAAAGTCAGCGAGTCTAGCAGTAGCGTCATATGGAGACTTGCAAACTGTAAAACAAGGAAGGAAAGAACAGGAGAGCTAACACCTACAACCTGCAAAACCAGCTCTAAGCGAGAGTTATAGATCACAATCTTATCTTTCTCAACAACCTCAGTTATAATAGCTTTATTGGCTGTACGAGAAAAGGCAAAAGCAATCGCCTGAACAATGTTGGCAACAATCAAAGCCCCAATCATCCAGCTATCATTCCTTATGAAAGAAATAGCCAGACAAAGAATCCCACAAACAAGGTCTGCCACCATTAAAATCTTACGACGAGAAAAACGGTCTGAAATGACTCCACCAAAGGGATTGACTAGAATAGATGTGACGAGTTCAGAAATCTGATACATTCCTAAAACTGTCTGTCCCATAGTCCCCATGGAAGCCAACCAGACACTATTTCCATAATCATAGAGCATATTCCCTATCTTGTTAACAGCTCCACGGCTAATCAACTGTACTGCATAGCGATTCATATAAAAACTCCTCTCAAATTTTGAAACTATTTTATCAAAACTGAAAGGAGCTTTTTATTTTTTCCCTTATTTGGGAAAATTAATTTTTGATAAATTTTTCGTAGTGTTCCTGATAATAGGCTACTTGCTCTGGAAGACCTAGCACGTCAAAAATATGCATGGCCTCTTGCATCTGCTTATAACCTTCTTTACACTTTCCTTTTTGATATAAGACAAAACCTTTTAAATAATGGAAAATATTACGCTCATAAAGCTTAATACCTTTACCAATAATCTTCTCTGTATAAGCCTCAAAATAGCTAGCGTTATCAAAAGAAAGATGCTCTAAACAATGCTGGTAACAATTAAGGGCTAAAATCAACACTAATCTCTTATGGCGACCAATCTCTTGGTAAAATTCCTCCCTCTCCATAACTTCTCTACCAATCCGAGTGACATAGTCCACATCGTAGAAACTATAGAGGTTACCGAAAAGAATCAACTCATACATAGTCCATTCTTCTGTTTTGAAGAGATAATCTGCTACCTTATCCAAATCATCCTGCTTCATATCATAACTCGAATCTCTTTGACAAATCAGACCCTGTAACAAAATCCAGTTCAGCTCAAAATAAAGGGGAGTCGTCGAACTCTTAGCCTTTTCAAGTTGTTCTTCTTGAAGCTTTTGAAAACCTGCAATATCATTTGAGTAGTAAAGTGGGATAATCTGTGCCATCATAGCAACATGTTCATGATTTTGAAAATCCCTAGCCTTGTCCATGAAATTTTCAATGGTCACATGAATATTATCCAAAATTTCAAAAAAACGTGAGACTGCTAGGTCAGATTCCCCAAGCTCAAAGCGAGATAACTGAGAGGTTGAACAGGACTCGCCTGCTGCTTCCTTTAAAGAATAATTTCCACTTGTTCGAAATTCACGAAATACTTTTCCAAGATGTTCCATCTTTACACCTGCTCTGATAATTCTTCCCACTCAAGCATAGCTTCTTCCTGACGGTGGCTGATTTTGTCCAGCTCAGCCTGCAATTCCATCAGTTTGTCGGCATCGTTTGTTTCCAACATTTGTTCAGAAATGGCTTGGCTTTGACTTTCTAGCTCTTCAATTTCAGCTTCTAGACTTTCGATTTGTCGCATGAGCTTACGAACTTCTTTTTGACTTTCTTTCTGAGCTTGATAGTCATTAACTGGGCTTGCTTCTTTTGCTTGATTGCTGGTTGAAGCTTCCTCTGTCAGACCGACTTCCATTTCAGCCTTTTTATCGACATAATAATCGTAATCTCCCAAGTAAAGAGTCGAGCCATTCTCAGACAATTCCAGTACATGAGTTGCCACACGATTGATAAAGTAACGGTCGTGGCTGACGAAGAGAAGAGTTCCATCGAAGTCAATCAAGGCATTTTCCAACACTTCCTTGCTATCAATATCCAAGTGGTTGGTTGGCTCGTCCAGAATCAAGAAGTTGTTGTTTTCCAAAGACAATTTAGCCAAAAGCAAACGTGCTTTCTCGCCACCAGACAGCATGCCAACTGATTTTTTGACATCATCTCCTGAGAAAAGGAAGGCACCTAGACGGTTACGGATTTCAACTTCTGGTGTCAACTTAAAATCATTCCAGAGTTCATCCAGTACAGTATTACTTGGTGTCAGCTTGCTTTGGGTCTGGTCATAGTAACCAACCTCAACATTAGCGCCAAAGCGCTTTTCCCCCTTGATAAAAGGAATCTGGTCCACAATAGACTTGATAAAGGTTGACTTGCCGATACCATTTGGACCAACGATAGCGACAGCATTCATCTTACGAAGATCTAGGCTAATCGGTTGTGACAGGACTTCCCCATCATAGCCAATAGCTGCATTTTCAACAGTCAATACAACATTACCAGACGTTTTTTCAGACTGGAAGGTCATATTGGCTGATTTCTTGCCAGCTTCAGGCTTGTCCAAACGCTCCATTTTTTCTAGTTGTTTACGACGGGATTGGGCGCGTTTGGTCGTTGAAGCACGGACTAGATTGCGATTGACAAAGTCTTCCAGAGCAGCGATTTCCTTTTGTTGCTTTTCATAGTTTTTTGCTTCAGTAGCTAGCTTCTGCTCCTTCAACTCAACAAAACGAGAGTAATTCCCCACATAGCGATCCAAGGAATGCTTGGTCAAATCCAGCGTAATCGTCGCAACCTTATCCAAGAAATAACGGTCGTGGCTGACGATAATGAGGGCGCCGCTATAGTTTACCAAATAATTCTCTAGCCAGGCGATGGTTTCAATATCCAAGTGGTTGGTTGGCTCGTCCAAGACCAAGAGATTTGGCTTTTCAAGAAGCATTTTGGCCAGCGCCAGACGGGTATTTTGACCACCAGAAAGCTCAGCAATTTTCATCTGCCACATAGACTCGTCAAACTTGAATCCATTCAAAATCGCTCGAATATCAGCTTCATAAGTGAAACCACCTGCTTGGTGAAAATTTTCAGATAAGCGGTCGTAATCTGACATCAGTTTATCCAAATCCTCACCAGACTTTTCACCCATCTCCAGCTCCATCTGACGCAGTTGTTTCTCAGTCCGACGCAAATCATCAAAGACATGAAGCATTTCATCGTAGATAGTGTTTTCAGATTCAAAACGGCTATCTTGGGCTAGGTAAGACAGAGAAATATCTTTTTTCTTATTGATTTCTCCGCTAGTTAGCTCCTCTTCTCCAACTAAAATCTTCAAAAGAGTAGACTTACCTGCACCATTTTTCCCAACAAGGGCAATCCGATCTCGTTCATCAACTTGCAGGTTGATATTATCGAAAAGAACCTCTCCTGCAAAAGAACGTTCAATTTTATTAGCTTGTAAAATAATCATACAAGTAGTATAGCATGTTTCCCTAAGGCATTCAAGATAATGGTAAGTATTGTATGTGTCGCGATTTTTGAGAAACGCCAAAATCACATATAAATATATGCAGATACACGAAAGGGCTAAACATTTTTGTATGCTCAGCCCTTGACAATGATTTCTTCTTATGCTATCATTTTATTGACTGAGTAATACAAGTGTGGTTTGTGTTACTCTGCGGAGTTGGAGGCTCATTTCCAACTCCTTTTTTCGTTGTTTTTTATATCTCTATTATACCAAAATCAGGATAAATGTCAATTATTCCACGCCAAAAAAGCCCAAATCTCACTAGAAATTTTTGCTTATTTATATTTTTGTTTTCGTTGAAATTAGCACTTAAATTATTTCATCTTAAATATCTTTTCTATATTTTTATGTAAACGGGGAAGTTTGTAGTCTTTAGAGTCATTTTTAGGTCGAACACTATCCGCACTGATATGATCCAATGACCTATACTTATCATAGTCCCTCTTCCATTCTCCAAAAAATAAATCTCTTAATTTTCCTTCACGTTCTAACAATATCATATTCGCTACGGCTATCCCACCTTCACTTGTCCAATACATCCCTCTATGCTTCATTCTATACGTTATTTTTCTATGCTGGCTCTCCATAATCCCAATACCTGCCTTTGGAAGTCCTCTCATCTCCGCTGGTTTCGTATACTGAAAATTCCTCATTAACCTACTCGAATAATATTCAAATTTTTCCTCTCCCTCTTCACTACTAATCAAAGATTCTATAGTATCTAGTGAACGCCTTAATAATTTCTTATTATGCTCTCTAATAGCTTGAAATAAGTCTTCTCTCAACTCTCTCGGATAAGACTTTGTAAATTCTTTAATTTCTTTATTCAAGTGATATTCGTCCCAAAAATGCTCATGTCTCTTAACATTAAATGATTTAGCAATTTCAGTAAATACATGTGGAGTATAACCCTTGCCACAGTCAGAATTGGTAACTAGTACAGTCTCATTTGTAATTTCATATTCATTTTCCAATAAATCCAACAATTCTCTACGAGCTGATCGATTATCCAATCGGATAAGCTCTTTTTTATTTTCTAGCTCAAAACGATTCGGGCTAATCTGTTTTGATCCTGTATGAACTACAAAATGTGATAAATCCATATTCCTTTTTTCAGAACCATCTTCAGACGTTTTTACATATACACCGTCTCCCTCTATATAGATTGTATCTGCTTTAATTTTTTCAATCTTCTTCTCTTCTTTAAAAAATCGATAATCATCCTTTTCTTCCAGTAATTGATTGGCTAATTTGACGACCTTATTGACGGTATCTTTAGTGACAGTTACATTATAAACCATCTCAATTGTCTCTCCTACCTGACGATAGGGTAGTTTTGTAGCTAGAACCGCAGCTTGATACAATAGTTCCTGTGAATGACGTACATTCTTTTCTAAGCCTAACATTTCATCAACTGGTATTCTACATTCACCATTTTTATACCAACGTTTTCTAGAAAAGGTCACTTCTCCAAATGTAAAAGCTACGGTACGTTCAGACTGATTTTTACAACGATATCCTTTAGATCTCATACTAGAGCTTATCGACTCATCATACTGTGCAATATGCTGTAAAAAATTTTGTTTTGTCTTTTCTTGTTCCTGACTACTAAATCTCAATTCATCAAATTGTTTCATACAATTTTTCATTTCCCTTTCAATTCTTATGAAAATTGTATGATTTTTAAAACAAGTCTTCAAATTTATTTTTGTTCCAAGAATAAAATAGGCTGTTTCTTTAAATTAAAATCAACGCCCTATTTCTTATTGAAAAATACTAAAGTGATTTAATTGAGTATCAGAAATTCAACTGTTTCTATTTCAAGGTAAAAATAAAAGCCTGATATAAGAACCAGGCTCAGTACAGTTGTCAAGATTATTATCTCGCAACCAATAGAAAATATTGATTTTGGTAAACTTCAACAATATCGTTTACTTTAGGATTAAAAGTTAACTCATTGATAGGAACATTTAGAGTATCGTTTGTGTGGAGTCGAATGATAATATGTGTATCTGAAACGTGAATAATTTGGTTATGTTTTTTTATTTTTCATGTAGTACTAGTTCTCGTACATATAGGCAACCATGAGAGGTAGTGTTTTTGTGGATTTAAAGACCGTTTCATAACTTTGTCTTCCTTTTACTAGTCCGTACAATGTTATATGGTCATCTTCGGCTATAACTCTATTGTTGTATTCAGAAGGAATAGAAACCAAAATAATTTTATCATAGTCATCATTTATGGCTACACGCAGTGTATAGGCTTTCCCATCTTCCATAGCTTGTAAAACTTTACCATATACTCTTACTTTAGTATCTACGGCTATTTCATCATGATTCCACTTGTTATAGTCTACTTTACCATAATTCGCTTTATCATTATCTACAGTAATCTTAGGTTTTGATGGTACTGAGGATGAGGAACTGGAACTACTTTCCTTTAAGGAAGATGAAGAGGTAGAGCTACTTTTTTTGGATGATGAAATTTGTTTTGATGTTGAACTTGAAGTTGTTTGATTGTTTGAAATTTGTTCTTTAATATTTATAAAACTTATAACAATAATTACAAACAGTAATAGTAGAGTGACTATAATTCCTATTTTTTTATATTGGTTCTTTTTCTCTATGTTGTTCTTGTTGATGTCGACTTTTATGATAATACCTTCATAAACTTCTACATAATCCCCTATACTAGGTTCAAAGTCACAAGATTCAATAGGAATTTCCTTTAAACTTCCATCTTCATAACCTATATAAGCAGTATATTCAGTTATTTTAATTATTTTCCCTATGTTCATTAGTGTTCTCCTACTTTAATATTCCAGAAAACTTAACTTCATCAGGTGCCATTACATAACGATTCACAGCTACTTCTTCCCCACTGAGAGTGTAGTAGAATCTAGGGCTATTTACTCCGTGGGATTTGGCAATTTTATATAAAGATTTGTTTAATGCACTGATAATTGCTCTAAGTTCTTTGTTTGAATACGAAGCATTATTTTCTGTGAGAATGATTCTGATGCCAGGTGTTACAGATGTTTTTTCCATTTCAAGCATATTTGCTCCTAATTGCGTATTTACTTTATCTACACCTTCTTGAATTGCATTATAGAAAGCATCTAAGTCTACTTTTCTGTTTTCTTCACTGAACTTTTTTATGAAGTCTCCCTCTTTCTCATCATTAATAGCTCCTTCAAACCCTTTATTTTTAAGATAATTCATATAAAAAAGTTGCTCAGATCGGAAATAATCAAATAATAGCTGTCTGTTATCATGAACCTGAAAGGCTTCAAGTGCTGAATAATAAGTTGCCTTATTCGTATCGTCCACAATAAAGGGGGTAAGCCCTTCTTTTAAGCATTGTTTATACAAGAGCAATCGACCTATTCGACCATTACCATCTGCGAAAGGATGAATCCTTTCAAATTGTGCATGAAAGCTTGTTAAGTAATTCAAATCTTTTTGTTTTTTCAAATCATAGCCAATCAGTAAAGAAAGCATCTCATCTTCAGTCTGTTCAACAGAAGCTGTCGCAATTTTTCCTACCTCATTTTGCAACACTTTATAACGACCAACTGGAGCTATCGGGTTATGCTCAGAACTGGTGCCACTTTTTAGAATACGATGCAGTGTTTTAATATAGTCCTCTGTCAGTGGCTCGTTAACGGTATCTAAAATATAATCAAAACATTTAAAATGATTATTCATTTCTACCAAATCATCAATTTTGATTCCTTTTGCATCAATATTTGCGATCGTCTTTGTCTCATAAATTAAGCTAGTCTGCTCTTCTGTCAGACGACTTCCTTCAATTCGGTTAGAATTATAAGCAAAGCGTTTCTGTGTGATATCATAAATACCACCATGTACTTTTCCTTCTCTCTCTGCTAAGAGTCTCGTGATTAAATCCATAATTTCTCCTCGTAGCAATCAGATATAGTTATATCTGTTTTTTTATTGTAAACTTTCTAGCCACCTATCAAGATAATCTGATGCAGACTTTGCTCCGGCTGCTTTAGCAATTTCATCTAATTTTTTCCGATTGCTTGGTTTCAAAGTAAACTGGAATTGCTTTTTGCGTTCAAAACTTTCAAAGTTGGCTACCTCTGAAACCTGCTCAGGTTGGTGGGGTGCTTCGATAATCTGCGAAATCTCTTTTTCTTTTGGTGTGAATGCCATAACAATCTCCTTCTAATTATATTTATAATTGTATTTGTATTTATAAATATAATTATATTGTATCATAAATTTTTGAAAAAGTCTGCTCCAGCTCAGTGAAAAACTTTTTGTGTTTTTGATAAAGTTCAGGATTCTCCTCCATATCTGCAATAGAGATCTTATCAATCGTGGAATGATTGAATAACTCTTTTGCTGGTACAATTCCTAGAAGGTTATCTGTTCCCTTTTCTTTGGCTTCAAGTCCCAGGGCTTCCAGTAATTCTCTCGATGATCCGTAGTTTGGTCGAATCATATTTGCTAAGAAATATAACTCAGCAGTAATGTATGATTCTCTTGTACGATAGTCAATTACATCCTTTCTGAATGCTTCTAACCGAGTTGATAGATTGAATTTAGCATTATAACCAAACTCTGAAGGAGTCAATGGACTAATAATAGCGTGACTGACCGCAACAGCATTTTTAGTAGCTGTCGCAAAATCTGGTCTACAATCAATCAAGATATAGTCAAACTGATCCAACTTCTTCTTTTCGTAGTTATCCTCTAGCCAAAGATAAAGTAGCATATTTTTCTTATCGCTGTTCTCCAGATCTCGTTCTACAGTATCAAGTTGAACCGATCCTGGAATTAGACTGATATTTTCCTTGAGTGGCTTAATATCCACGTCACCTCCTTTGAAGGCATTCGCAATCGTATTCTTGCTTTCGTAAATATTGTAGCACTGAGTCAAATTACATTGATGGTCTAAATCTATAAAGAGAATTTTATGACCTTTGCGAGCCAACCATTCTCCATAATTAAATGTCAAAGTTGTTTTTCCAACACCGCCTTTGATAGCGGCAAATGTGATAATCTTCATTCTATTTCTCCATCCTTTTTCTATATTTCTATTATACCATTATAATTATATTTGTCAATATATTTATAATTATATTTATAATTATTTTTTACAATGAAGTTTCTCTTTCCTTACGCTGCTCCACATTTTTCTCAATGTCTTGATGTAGCTTATAATCTTTTGTAATTGCTTCTACCCGTTGATACAAAGCCTGGCGCTCAAAGGTTGCCTCTTTAACAAGTTTATCAATCTCAGATTTGCGAGTGCTAGGATCTACTCTCAAGTCTTTCATAATAGCAATAGCTAGTTTCACTTCCTGAGGATCGCTTGATTCCAATGCAAGAAATGCAGACTGAATTTTATTAAGCTCACCCAAGCGTTGATCTAGTTTATCAAGCAAGTTATCTACTTCTTCCAGTTCCTCTTCAAAACGATTTAACAATTCATCAAATTGCTGTCCTTCTGTTACTCCATGAGCAGATAGATAATTATATTCACGAACAAGCTGATCCAAACTAGAGATTTTCGGATGTTTCCGAACAATCATTTCTCCATTATCATACGACAACTGGGAAGCGACTGTTTCTCCCTTCATATACCGATTCTTATCAGCGTGTTCAGGATTAACAAAATAGTAGAAATCATTTTTTCTGATAAAAATTTCATAAGAGCCATCTTCTGCTTTTTCAATCTGATGAGCTGGAATAAGAATTGTTCCCTTATTTCTAATCCCAAATTCCATTTCAAGATAGATCCCATTTTTTGTTTCTTCCATCACCTGCCATTCTTCAACTGTGATTCTCATTTCAAAATCATCTTCTCGTTCTGCCACCATCTTTTCATATTCAGATTTTATTTCATCAACAGATAAGGTTACCTCGTTAGAAACCACTTTCTCAGAAATTTTCTCTAAAGAATAATTTCCTTTTTTGGACAGTGTACGATCCCTCACATTTCTTGTTTGATCCCGATCAGTCAGACAATATTTGATTTCCTTCCCTGAAGTATCAACTTCAAGATTTAAAGCTCGTGCCTTAATCTTAAAATCCTCTAAAGAGGTTGAATGTTTCAAAAGAAAATCTAAGCGTGATTTAATTTCATAGCGAAAAGAATTTTTTTTGCGATAGGCATGATAGGTTTTTCGATTAGTCCATAATCTCTCCTTGAGAATTTTAGCTCCAGCCAAATCAGAATACTTGTTTGAAATATTAAATAAGCTTCTAGCAGTATTTTTCTGCCAACGAAACTTTTTTAATGTAACAGAATTAGTGGAATTGAAAATGATGTGATTGTGAATGTGCCCCTTATCCATGTGAGTCGCTATGACAAATTCATGTTGTCCACCAGTTAATTCTAAAATTGTTTTTCGACCAATCTCATGAATTTCTTGTGGAGTCAAATCATCTTCAGGAGAAAATGATTGGATGATGTGGTGAGCCAAAACCCGATTCGGATTGTGAATGTCAGATCGTTCTTTTGTCCCTGCTCGCTGAGCAGCATTCTTTTTGGTCAAAAGAAATTCTTCTGTCGCTGTGCTAGCGTCTGTAATTCCATAAGTAGATACCAGTTGCTTGACTACTCGGCCATCTTTAACCACTGCTGGAAATTCAAACTGTTCATCTTGTTCTAAAAAACTCGTTTTAGATGGATTCTCGATATAGCGTAAAGCATTATTTAAACTTTTCGTATCAGTCAGATCGACCGTCTTAGCTTCATCCTCAATATATTTTGTAGATCGTCCTAAAGAAGCTACACCCTTTATTTGAAGAACCTTTGTTACAACCATCGCTCTTGTTCCTTTGTTTGATTTTCCTGTTTTTGGATAAATTGGCTAACTGTATCTTTCAAATATTTCTGCAATTCAAGAATCTGACTCAGTTCAGTTAGGCTAGCCTGGTCATCTTCGTTTACCTTTTTTGCGACCTGATTAATATTGACGCCTATCCGATTTATTTCCTTACGCAATTCTCTCAATTCTTCAAAATTTAAAATTTTGACCTCGCCCATAATCAACATAATTCGGGCAAAAGCATTAAAATTTGTCATTCCAGATTCTGCAACCTTTGTTGAAATGAACCGATTTTCTTCCTCAGTTAATCTGATTAATTTTTGAACTGGTCTTTTGCGTTTTTCTCCATTTTCCAAAACCTTACACCTCTATTCTGCTATTTTTTGACTGAGGGGGTCCGCCCCCTTTTCTTCTGGCAAGATTAGCACTTGGATATCCAAATGCTGTTTTTAAAAAGGTCAAAGTTAGTCAGGGTGTCATCCCTGACTATTCTTGACTTTTTAAATCTTTGGGGAAATCCCCAATCCCCTAATCCCTGCAAGCAGGAATCTTGTTCTATAACGAGGGAAAAGTTTGATTAAACTTTTAAGTCTTCCAGTAGAAGCTCCATTGTATCAACCATCTCCATTTTAAGAATTTCGTCTTTGAGTTGCTCAAATCTCTCATCACTCATCCCTTCAATTTCTTTAAGTGCAATGGGATACATTTCTACTTCTTCTAGCTCATAGTTTGTTTTAATTCGCATATCTCTACGAAGAATGTAGAGACATTCTTTACGTGAAATGTGCTGGTTAACTTCATTCACTTTTGGCGAATCTGTAGCCTCCTCCTCAAAAAATATCTCCATTAAAAGATCAAAAGTTTCTTGTTTTAGATGTTCAATCATCTTCCGTTTCTCCTTTTTTGTTTTTCTTCCTACGGACCAATGCCTCCATTATCGAGGGCTGCTCAGGGACTTTTTTTCTTCCACCTGCTTTACAGCCTCCGCCTTTTGATTCCCCAACTGCTCAGATTTTTCTTTTGCCTGTTGGAGTTTATCAGCAAACTTATCTTTCGTCACAGTTTTATTTTTCACTAATTCTAACTTAGCATCCATCCGATCAATCAAACTTTTTGCTTCTTTCTGAACAACCTGCAGTTGTTCTACCATATCTTCAAAACCATTTTTATCCTTCGCCCAGATAGCTAAATATCCAAAACTGTAGCTACTCGTATCAAAACCAAAATGATTAGCCACGACATAAGCGACACTTTCAGCTTGTAATTCTTGCTTACGATATTGGTCGTCCCCATATTGGGCATTGCTTCCTCTATGTAAATCTGCATGAGCCATTTCATGAAAAATGGTTTTTAAAATCTGTTCTTGACCCTTTAATCCTTTTGAAATAACAATTCGATTTTCATCTGGAGAGTAATAACCATTTGTGCTCTCTCTTTTAATTTCTTCAAAACTGATCGAAACCTGATTATCCATTGAAACAGCTTTGGCTGCTCGGTACAAATCTTCATAATCTTTAACGTCTCCAGTCAATTCATGAATTGCTTTTGGCAATTCTTTTCCTTCTGTTTGAGATACATCAAAGACATTCCCTAACTTAAATCGAGTAACAGTGACTGCCTTCTCTTCTGTTTCATTCTCAGACGGAGAAAAACTCAACTCTTTTTGATTAACAGGAATGCTTGTTTTCACTTGGTAAGGAACCCAAATCTTCAGAGCTTTTGAACCCTTTTTAACTGTTCTGTCAAAATCCGTTTTCCATTTATTAAAACTTGCAACACGGGAAACATTAGGATTTTGCATCTTCAGCAAATGAATATTGTTAAGTGAGTAGTTGTGAAACTTACTCATCGTATCCAAGAACGATTTAAACTGTTCTGAATCTAAATAGTTCTTCATTCCCTCTTTCAAGTGTTCAGCTAAAGCTTTTGTATCTTTATTTGCGACTAACTGGGAAATGGTTTGTTCTGAAGTTTTAGCAGTAATTGTTTCGGTGACAATCGCTCCAGTTTCCGCTTCAGAATCTATCCTTCTTTCTCGTTCTTCCTGTTTTTTATGAAGGTTAGAAGCAGCATTGTAAGGATCTGTTCCTTGCAACATCTCATCAGAATTGGAAATACCATCACCATCCAAATCACGATCCCTCTCATCTTTTCGGTTATACTGATAAATTTTTTCGTATGTATTATCTAGTGTCTCTTGCGAATCTTTGACTTGTAATTTTTCAAATTCTTCTCGAACATTGGCAATAGTTTGTTCAACTTTTTCTGATAAATCATTCACTTCTTTTTGCCATTTTTCTACAAGAGCTACTTGTTCTTGAGGCGAATCTCTAACTCCCAACTTCTCAAACCAAGCAGATAAATTTTCAACTTCAACGCTATCCATTCCATCAAAAGAGATAAAACCAAGACGACTATCATGACTACTATCCGAAAAACCAATCGGGCTGTTTTCTAACACTCCATAAGGTACTTGGGATAAAAGTTGATTGGCATAAGGAGTATCTTCCAAAGCGTAACTGAACTGAGAAATATCTAGTTCACTCGCTAATCTCTCCAGATGATACTGATTAAATAATGTCCCATCTACCTTCATCAGCTCTGGATGCTCTCTCATTTCTCGTGTACCAAGTCTTTCTTTATGAGCGATTGGATTAATCTCCTCACCAATATTGTAACGGATGCTATCCTGAATTAGTTCACCGTCAGGACTGTATAAAGCAAATTGAACCTTTGTAATAGGTGTATAGGAAGCACCTTCTACCTGGTTCATTCGATCACTTACACTCGCATGATGTTTGTCGTAATAGATATTATTCTGCTTATATAGCTCTGTTGCAAAAGACTGATAATCAATCAACTCTGTTTCGCTAAAAGGTAAAATTGGCCCACCATCATGCTTTTCTGCCCATTGAAGGCGGACATTGTAGTTATTTTTGTCAATCTCATTTGGTTGAATTGCCTCAAACAAGCCATTTTCCATAATGGATTGCAATTCTTTGCCCCCATCTTTAATATAGTCCTCATTGATTGATAGCTGTTCAATGTGGCCATTACGTTCACGGAAGATACCTAGAATAACTTTTCCATCGGTTTTCTCTACATCAACTTTTAAATCTTTCTTAATTTTCATAAGAGATGCAGGGACACGTTCTTCTCCTATATCTTTGAAAAGAAGTAGGAAGTCTTCATCTTTACTCTTAATAGCTTCTGAAAAATTAAGCCGTTGTGCTATTCTTACCTCATCTAAGTTATCCAATACAAACGATTTAGAATCAAGAATATCTTCCAACATGGGAATGACTTGTAATTTTTCTTTTAGACTATTACTAACCATTATTTGGTTATAGTTTCCTCTTCCTTCTGCAAAATCAACTACAAAATCTGAAGCTTTTTTCCCTTCCACAATAGGTCTGATTCCTGTTAAGTGTAAAAAGTTTTCTTGTTTAAAACTAACATCTAACAAATTTACTTCTCCATTATTTGAGTAAAAATAATAGACTTTACTATTTGCTAACTCTTCTAAATACCATTGAGAAGACCTCTGAATAGAGCCTGCATACTGATTCATTTTTTTTAAATCATCTTGCGTAATTGGATGATATTTTGAATATCTTCGTTGCACTTCTTCAAAGTTTGTGCTAAACTGTAAGTAACGATAGGGTGATGTCGGGTGACTGGTAACAGTTTGCTCAAAGGTTGCTGATGGTTCAGCTTCAGGTTCGGCACTGCCCACAGCATCCGGCTGTGAATAGCCCTCTCCACCACTGGCCCTATCATTCATTTGCTCCTGAGTACTCTCAGGAGTTTTTTCTGTGCTCTGAATTTGTTCCTGCGCTTCATACTCAGCCCCTGCTTCATGTACTTCCGACATAGTATGTTTCCTTTCTTTTTCTTGATTGACAATCCTTGTATATTCCTGATGGACTTCTTCCTTCGTCAGCTGCCTAGCTGAGACAAAGGCTTTTACATCATCTGCAGTTAGCTCTTGCGCTTTTGCAAGAGCTAGTTCCTTCTCAAAAAAGCCCTGGTAATACCAAGACTTTTCATCTACCGTATAAACATGTGCTAACTCTTTAGGAGTGTTATTCCTTCCCTTCAGGAAATCATTCCAATCTTCCTTCTCCTGGTCTCTCTGAAGGATAGGTGGAATCGCAATCTGTACTGGGATCCCCTTTTCCTGAAGACTAGTTATAAATTTATGTCCAGCCATATCATTATCTACAGCTAAGGTAATCATATCCTGATGCTGACCATCTTTAAAATAGTTTGTTGTTCTGGCTACTAATTCTAGAGCTTTCCCTGTATTCTGATTGATTTGATAGGATTTATCATTTATCTCTGCATACAATTCCATAAACCGTCTACTAATAATCCCATCTTTTACTCCATCCATAGCTACTAAGCGAACATCCTGAAGCCTATCTTTATGGAGCTCATAGTAGCTCATAAGATCGATTGGAGCTTCCGCAAATACCAAACGTTTAGGAGTTCCAATATCAATTGAGAAACCTAGTTGTCCGTCTGAATTTCTCATAATTTGTTTTAAACGCCCACGTTCAGGATAGTGCTCTCGATTCTCTACTATTCCCTGAAGACTCGCTCCAGCTAAAAAGCCTGTATTGTCTTTATATTTAAAGACGATCACAGGCTCAAAATAGTCTCCTTTTTTTCGGATTGCTTCCGCTATACTGCCTTGGCTAATAAAAAAGTTAATCGTATCATCTGAAAGGCCTCTCTGTGCCTTCAAATAGCGTCTAGAGGCGCTGAAATCCTGACGCTCATATCTTTCCAAGTGATAGCTAAAAGGCTCTTTTGAGGCCGTCTGAGCTTCTACATCGACTGCCTTAAATTCTCCAGTTTCTAAAAAATGCATCGCCTCCTTGTAAGAAACACCTCGTATGGTTTGAACTAACTGAATGACATCTCCAAATTCAGTTCTTGAGTTCCAGTAAAATTCATTTTTCTTTGCATCTATTACAAAGGAATCATGTTCTACCCAGTTATAGCTATAGCTACCTGTACGCTTTAACTCCATGCCTAGTTGCTCTGCAACAGAAATAATAGATAATCTTTTGGCTTCTTCTTTGCTTAACACCATCTGTTGTCCCCCTACAATGAAAATTCTGGCTCTTCTTTTTCTGCTGCTATATCTTGTCTCTGTTCTTTCTCAAGTTCTTCCGATTCTACAAAGCGTTTTAAATCAGGAAAATGGAGTTGGGCTTGTTTTAGCTTATCCTGAACTAACAAGTTCTCATCGATATGATAGACTGCTTCCTGATGGCCATTAAATCCTTTCTCTAAATCAATATCATCAAAGCGGATAACAGCCAACTCTGTCAAACTTCCCTTATACCAAGCTCCAATCTCACTTTCAAGATAAAACCGAACGGATTCTCTATCTTCCGTCTTTGTATCCCGTAAATAAGCTAGTTCCCAGCTTTCACCCTGAGAATAACCAATAACTTCTTGAACGATTAACTCCTGATTATTCGTTCCTAAAATCTGGTTAATATCTCCTAAACGTGGTACTAGAATTTCCTGAGCTAATGAAACGACTTCTGTACGATAGTTGAAAAACTCATATTGTTCTCTATCTTCTACATAGTTCCTAACAAAATCTGAATAATGAGGGAAATGTTCCTGAAAACTAGGTGAAATCATTCCATAGATATAGGCTTGTTTTACTGTTTCAAACTGGGCTATTTGATAATATGAGGGATCAAGCTTGCCCTCTTGATTCAATAGTTCCTTGATATTTTCTGGAAGTTGAATTGGTTCTGATTCTGGCCAAGTTTTCTTAGAATAGTTGATTACTTCTTCATAGAGAATCGTATCAATCTCTGGATTCTCCATTTCAAGTAAAGTATCTACAATTTGAGCATATTCTGAAAGATTGGAACGATAATCAGTAATCAAGCCATCTTTACGAACCTCCCACTCCTCAACCTGAGCATTTTCTGGAGTTCGTAGCAACAATACCTCCTCAGCTTTTAAATCCACTCCAATAACTTGATCGCCATTTGGTAATTGATCCATCTCCAATTCCTGGATCTTAGCATCTAATTGATTATTAACCTGAAGCAAGTCTTGTTTCAAGTGAAATAATTCTTCTGCATTGGCCTTTAATTCTTCAAAATACTCTCTGGAGATTTTCACTGGTTGAACCAATAAATCTTTCTCTCTTTGTTCTAGAGGGTAGGAAAACAAGTAGGGAGCAACTTCTTTGAAGTCCTGGTAGTTCATCCATTTTATAGATTCAGTAACAATCATATTCTGGACATCGATAACATCTGTATGAGGTGTAATCCAACCAGCTAAAGCCAACTCTTTTACTGCTTCAGATAAGGGGTAAGAAGGGATATGTTCTAAAATCCCCTCAAAATAACCAATCCCTCGTGCAGTTTCCTCCTCAACTTCACGCTTCATTCGTTTAAATTGTTTTTGTGGTAGTATATTCATTCTATTTCGTTTCCTTTCTTTCCGTTATCTGGGCCGTAAAAGGTGTCTACGATACCTGCGGAACGTAAAGCCGATTCCAATGCTGATCTAGCCAACTCAGAAGCCGCAATTGTTCTCACTTTCACTTCCCATAACTCTTCTTCCTTCTCCTTAATTAAGTTATCCATAAACTCATTATCTTTAATCAGCTCATCTCGCCGTTGCTTAAGTTGTTCTAAATTCATTTGATTCTCCTCACCAAAAAAACAGCCATTACGGCTGCCTTGTACTTTTAGGTATTAGAAATTGCAAGAGATCCCAATGTTGCTCCTAACGCACACACTATTAAAGTTGCTATAATGATTGGACTCAAAAGAACTCTTGATATTGAAATAATTAAAAAGAAATTAACCACTATGACTATGGCAATAATAAACCAAATGGCATTTTTTATTTCTTCTCTCTTATAACTAGACTTATTTATCATTGAAAATAATATAGGTATTATAAAACCAATGATAATTAACAAGATTCCAAAAAACAAAAAGTGCCATGAAATATTATTTTCATATGACATGACATTAGATGCAATTGACACATCTTTCTGATTTATCATTTTATCAATATCAAAATGATGTGTTAGTTGCTTATTTAAATTTCCCAGATTAAGATTAAAGCAAATGACAACTATTGCATAAATTAATTCTATTGCCACATAAGGCGTATAAGGGCTTTCTAATACTTCAAAAAATCGATCTCTATACAAATTTATCTCCTATATTCAAGTATAATGTTCTTCTATATAGCGTTTTAAAATGAGATATCGTCTCAGTAGCAACGAATAGCTAAAGTTATAGATTAAAATAGTCAAAAATAACAAAACTATAAATAGTGCAATACTGATGCTCAGTAACACACTTTCATGCAATTTATTGGTAGGTACACCTGTTAAAGGTGAAAATAAAATTGCTAAAAGTCGTTTTAAATCATCTGAAAAAATAATGGTTAATACAAGACCTACCAATAATTTCCAGTTGCGAGAACTCCTTTCCTTTTTTATCTCTAGCTCTGTCAATTCTGCTAATAATGCCTCTTTAGACTGCTGGTTATAGTAACCCAAGGCTTCTCTGTATCGACGTTCATGCCGTTTCGTCCACATTTCATAATAATTTTTTATGGTAGATTTCATAGGATTATTACACTCCTCTCAATCATCGCTTATTCTCCATTCATTATATCACAAAATACTAAAACACATTGTGCTATCTAGTTCTTAATTTCTATATAGCCAAGTTCATCTGTAGAAAAACCAACAATCTTATAGAAACCTATGGCTCCAAAAGTTTCTAATAAATGAGTTTCCGCTACCCTTTTAGCTGTATTAAAATCACGGAAAAAACCTGCATGAGCAAAATTTTCATGCCAGGTTATTTTTTCGCCTTCCTGATGCAGCCACACATACTGATCCCAATTTATAGCAATTAAAACGCAATAAGAGTCATAAAATTCCATTAGATTTCCTTTCTTTCCTAACTCACTTTGAGAGGAACTTCCTCAACTTCCTTAATCCCAATATGAATAACATTTTCTTCCCCAACCTGGGCTTTCCACTCATCAATATCGCTTAGATAGCGCTTGTATCGATACCAGTTCTCATCGGTCGGGCCATTACTTAAGAGATAAGCTCTTGGATGCGTGTCCAGGTTAAATTTTTGATCTCGAAAAACATTTTGTTTGGATAGGAAGAGTAGGGCTTCTGTTGTTCCAATCGTAGCCACCTCGTGCGGTGTCAACAGTTCTCGACCAATTTTAGAGTTCTGCTTAGAGCTGCTGGCATTTCTTCCTCTGCTCTCACTATAATTCTGATCATTCAGAGTTTGCTTCCCTGATCGCTCAGATAGGTACTTAAGCGTGTCTAAGTCATTGGATCCTAAATAAAGAATAGCACCACAGTTATTGATAATCGTCTTCGTATTTTCTTTACCATATAACACTTCAATCTGACTTTGAGATTGCACCATCATCTTGATAGAAATCTCTCGAGAACGAATAACTGAGATAATTGGTGGTAAATTAGGAATCTTCCCAATCTGACCAAACTCATCTGCCCACACCTGTAGATGCAATAAGTCTTCCTTGATCTTTGTTGGATGCTCACCTAATATAACTGCATCTGCAGTTTTTATTAGCACATCAAAAATGGTACTAAAAAGAAGGGCAGATAAGAACTGATAAGCTGGATCCACTTCTGGAATATGAATAAAAACTGCTATTTTCTCAATATTCCATTTTTCAATCTCCAGTGTATCCTTTTCAATAATCTTTCTTAGTTGCTCATGATCAAATACTGAGAAAGTTGTTGCAAAAATGGCATAAACAGAAGCTCGTGTCTGACCATCAAAGTTTTTATTAAATAGCTCCCACTGCCTGCAGGCATAATTCCCTGGTCTCCTTCTCTCCAGATCTTCAAACATCAATTCAACCGGACTTTCCGCTTCTGGATGATTCCGTCTCAATTCTCGAATCATATCTGTAACCTGCCCTAAATTAGGTAGATAGTGATCGAGCTGACCATCAAAATAAAGATAGCCAATTAGAGAACGCATGAGTAGTTTATTAGCTGCAGGCCAAAAAGGATCACTTTCATGACCATTTCTGTTGAGAGACTCTGTAATTGCCTCTGCCACTCGGTCTATATCCATTTCATTATGAATATATCTAAAAACGTTGAAGCCATCTGAATTCAGGAAAGTAATCAAATCAAAAATCTTCATCTTATAGCCTTTTTCTACAAGTGATTTCCCTGTTTCATGAATCAAAATCCCTTTAGTATCTGTAGTTACAAAACTAGAGTTAGCTTGTAATATATTCGGTTTTACAGCACTACGTGTCTTTGAATCCCCTGTACCTCCATACACCAGAATATTTTTATTAATCTGATTTTCAAAGCTCAAGCGGTTATTAAATAGTCCCATCTGACTGTTCTGGGTAAAAATCATATTTTTTTCAGGTTCTTCGTCTCGGAATCTCATCAACTCTTCTCTCGTCGCAAAACGAGCTGATCCATGTTCTTCTCCATAACGGTAAATCCCTGTATCCGATACTCTCAAATACAGCAGAAAAGCAATCAAAAATCCGCCCATACCAATTAATAAAGAAGCTGGAGTAAATTGAAAATCAAACCAAGATTTATCGTTTAGATGGTCATTCATCCAGTTAAGCTTTCCAAATCCAAATACATCCGTTACTGAATCAGTATCTGGTGCCAACAGCCATAGTTTAAAGAACCAATGAAAGAGGTAGAATAGACCAATTCCTAACAACAAATACGGTCTAAGTCTCCGTTTCTTCTTTTCTGTAATCACTTCATTTTTCCTCCAATCTGTGGTTCGATATTTTCTGGAATAACAAACTCCTTCGTATGAATGTTTACCTGGAGGGAAGAAATTTTCTTTTGCTCCACTGCTTTGAAATGTTGCAATTTCTCCTCAAAAGAAGTCGTTTTCCCATTTTTAAGGTTCCGCTCATTGAATCCTCTCGGATCTCTTGTGATGCCTTCTAGGACATCCTTAAAGGCTTGTTCGACAACTCCTTTATCTTTTGCATTGAAAGCAAGAGTTGTCTTACCATCAGGGTGTGTATAAAAAGAAAAGCCAATCCCGTATTGGCCAAGTTCTTTTCGAACTGCCTCGAGATTGACTTCATTATTTAGTAATTGCTGGACTTCTTTCGCATCTGCCGTTGCCATGAATTTATTCCAGTCTGTCTCACCAGTAAAGAGGACATTTTCCCCTCTGGCTTGATACATTTCAACTGCCTTAGAGCTCACCAGAAAGAGTCCTTTTAAGATGATTTCTCCTGTCACAAGAGTTGCCCGTCCTAATTGGGCTACCACTTGTTCTTGTTCCATTTTAGCTCACCTCTTCAATTTTAAAATAAAGATCCTTCAGTTGACTAGCTTGTTTCTCTTTGGCAAGAATCTGTTGTCGCAACTCATTGATTTTGTTTTGGCACTCATTAATTTCCTCGTTTGCTTCCTTAATAAACTCTTCGTTAGACTGAATTTTATGTTTAATAGATTGCTTATAAGTAACCGTCTGAGCCTCAAAGCTATCAATAACCTCTGAAGGTAAATTTACTGAAGTCACATTAGAAAGGGAGAAGAAAGGCTCAACATTACCCTTATCTTCTTTAACAGAAAGAGGGCTTTTCTCTTCCTGCGTTGATTTTTCAACAATAGAAACTACTTCTTGTGTGGGCATATCTTGTGAAGCTTCTACTAGTTCTTCCTCTTTTTCATCCAATCTACTGAAGTCTTCTGTAGTCCATTCACTGGAAGAATAGGTATTTTTATCTTCCAAATGTACTTCCTCTCCAACCTCATCTTGAGGCTTCTGAGAAACTAGCTCAGCAATTCTTTGACGAGCTAAATTCGCCTCTTTCTTTACCGTTAGATCTTCTAGTTCAGGAGCTGGTTCTGGTTGGGGTTGAGATCCTGGTGTGCCTAGTGAAGAGTTCTTTTCTTTATGTTTTTCTAAAAAATGAAGAAAACCTCTCTTTTTCTTTCCAGCACTCATACCAAAATTTTCCAACAACTGATCAATGATACCAACAAAAGGTATTTCAAGACTTTCTTCTTGTAGGATTTCACCTTCAGAATTGAGAGAATAAAGTCGATAGATTCCATTTATTTTATTACTCTTCATTCTCTCGTTTATGATTTCTAACTTTGAAAACAAATCATCTCGGTTCTCAAATGTTTCCTCTTGATTAGTCAATTGATTAATAATTTTATACATGGTTCACTCCTTGGTTACTTGATTTTGCTGGAAGGATTAGTTCCTTCATTTCCTGATAGGATAAGCCACTTTCTTCTGATAGAGCAACAAAAAGCTGTGCTTCCAAATCTTTTTCTTGATTTATGTAATTCTTGATTTTTTGATCTGCTTCTTCTTTTTGTCGTTGCGCTTTTTTCTTATCTTTCCTCACTTTCTCAAGCTTACCTTCAAGTTGTTCTATTTTTTTATTCATTCCATTCTCCTTATTGGTTACTACTAGTTGCGGTTGTTGGTTCAGAAGATGTAGGTGTTGCCGTCGATGTAGAGGAAACTGGAGTCGCGCTTGAACTGCTAGTATCTGTATAGGTTCCTATACTTTGTCCTCTCGCTTCAGTCAATACAATAGGCTCTATTTTATTGATCAATAGTTTCCCTGATTTTTCTACATAGGTCAACCGAATTGTAGCCTTAGTACTACCAGTAAGCCCCTTAGAAGCCCTATTATCTTTCTCTGTTAGGGTGGTACTAGTATATTGAACCTGAGCTAAAGCAATTTTATGTTGTTTATCAATGTAGATAGATCCTGATTCAAAAGCTTGGTCAACCACATACCCCTTATAGGTCTGATTAACTGGTTTCTGTTCTTCTTGAATAGTTTCCTGATACATGGAATCTGTCATAAAAGGCTTATAACGTGGGCGATTCTCTTCTAAATCCTTCTTCGTATAGTAAGCAATCAAAAAATCTTCAACCTGTTGCTCAGAAAGAGAAAGTTGTTCCTGCTGTTTCTCTTCTTTATCTTGCCTCACCTCTTCCTGTCTTTGACTAGTCTGTCTCAAATTCTGTTGTACTTGAGCAATAGAATAACCCAATACAATACATAAAACAGCAATGAATCCCATAAAGAATCCCTTTACCATTTTGATTAATTTTTGATTATACATTCTTTTCCTTTCTTATTTAGGGGTAACAAAATAGATACCTGATTGTGGTTTCAAAGTACGCCAACTCGACACATATAAACCACCAAAGTTCATTTCTGAAACCAAGAAACTACCATCGCTATTAACGTACTCACAAAAAGCAACGTGACCATAGATTGGCGATGCCCCAGCTACACCATTCATGAATACAGCTGCAGAACCTGGTTTAGGAGTCGTTGAAATGTCATATCCTTGCGCTTGGCCACTATCAACCCACTGATTGGCATTGCCTAGATAGGGATGAATGCCAACTCCAATTTGAGCAAAGCGATTATAGACATACCAAGTACAATTCCCTAGTGCATAAGCGTTACCTGAATAGCCTTGTCCTTCTAAAAGTGCTTGATCGGTAGGTAGTCCATAAGGTAGCTTATCTTTATATTCTGCTGGAACTTGCTTGCTAGAAACACCTGTTGAACCTCCTCCTTTATTTTTTAAGAAATTTAGCCATTGACGGGCTGCAGATTGCCTTTCTAAGAGTTTGTTTCCTGGAACTCCTAACCAAGCATTCAAGAAGTCCTCCGCAAGAGCTTCTACGGATCCAGTAGACGTTACAATTCTTCTGAATGCTGCACGCCTAGTTGGATCATCTTCCTCCAGAAGAAATTTTGTTTGGACTTCCGCAGACCAAATATCTCCATCCACAGATTTTGCAAAATTCCACAATGCAAGAGCACGAGGACCAGTAAATTGACCAATCCCAATCCCGATATAGTGCAAACCGTTGACTAGATAACCTCTTTCATTTAGAGGCAAGGTAGGGTACATAGCTTGAAAGGCTCCCCAATTACCAACTAGATTTTCTGCAGTTGGTTCTTTAGCAACTTTATCGAACTGATTATTGGTTAGAAAGTCTGTTTCATAGCGTTTAAAGGTAATGGAACTCTCAATATCAAATCCTCCCAAAACGGCTGCGATTCCTTCATCTATTGCTTCTGGTATATTTTTTTTGATTGTATCCGCAAAAGCTCTTGCACGTCTTCCTTTATCTCCAGATGTTTCAATATTACTGACAACAGACGTTGCTTGGGTATATTCTACACGCTGGAAGTAAAAACCGACATTGACATAAGTCCAGCTCTTCTTGATATTCCCATCTTTATCTTTCTTGTTTGATCGATCAGGTTCTAGCTTTTGATAATAAACAGTTTGATTCCCTTCAGGTGCTACCTTTCCGATGATCTCTCCAGATTTAACATGATCACCTGTTTTATAGCGAATCGTATCTACATTCTTATACAGAAACTTAGAATCCTGATCACTAATTTCTATGTCACTCCCCTTAACTTCAACTTTCCCATCTAAAACAGCTAACAGAGACTGACCTCCTGAAGCCTGCAAAACAGAGCCATTAAAAACTTCCGTCTTCGATTTATATCCAAAACGCTCAATAATCTGAAGAGGTGCTTGTGATTCAGGTTGTTCTTCTGTATAAAATGGATTATCTAGTTCTTGAAGCAACATATATTTTCCACTATCTCTAGCAATTTCTAAGAGTTGTTTATACTCCTCTAACTCGTCCTTGTCAAGCTTATAGAGATTATTTTTGGTATAAAGCTCTTCCATCGTTTTAAGATTGTCTTTATCCCCACTCAAATTCTTCCATAAGGTATCTAAGTAAAGTTTTCCACGATTCTGTTGTGAAAAATACTTATTCCCGTCTATACGAAGCTTATCTGAAATATCATCATACTTATAATTCAAGTACAAAAGCGGATCGTCAATTTTTGTCCAATAATCTACCTTGTCATTCGATTTTTCACGATCTAATTTTGAAAGATACAACCAAGTATCATTCAAATCAAATTCATCTTGACGGGTAATTCCTGAACTACCGATACCAAGTATAGCCAGAAACAAAAGCAGACCAAAAGCAATCAGATAAGCCTTTAAGCTAAATGGATTGTTGATAATAGCTTGAAGCGGTTTAGAACCTACACGGTAAAACTTCCTCGCTTTCTTAGCCACTTTCCCTGTTTTAGAAGCAGCCAAGCGTTTCTTATAATCCTGAATACGACGAGAGAGTTTTCCTTCCCAAGAAAATTCTCTTGGAGTTCGAGTGAAACCTCTACCCTTAGCTTTATTGTAGGCTCTATTTCCAAGGCTATAGCTCGATTTAACCATTCCTTGGCCAAGTTTACCGCTATACTTCCCAATCGTTTTGATTCGTTTCCCTTGAATCTGAATATCCTGATACCGATATTTAGTTCGTGCTATATCTGACAGTGTATCATCCTGTTGCGCAACAGAGCTAGCCTGTTGATTAGCAACTCGTTCTACAGATTGTTTTGCCACACGAAGAAACTTCTTCTTGCGTGAACCACCATTAGCCTCTTGAGCGGCTTTAAAAGTTCTTTTAGAAGTTTTTTTCTCCAGTTTCGCCTTATCTAATTCCTGCTTAAGGAAGACCTGCTTTTTAATTTCCTCTGGACGAAGTGCCTTTCCTTCTTTTCCAAGATTTCTTCCTTGTTTCTGGATATTCTTGTACTCTTTTTGGATTCTCTTATACTCTTTTTGTATTTTCTTGAGCTTGTTCTTAGAAGCTCGAAATTGGCTTCGACTCTTCTTTACCAACTGACGTTTAGAGTTGGTCTGAGATTGTAACTTCGTAAGTTGTTTTGCGCTATCTTGTTGAACCGTTCGGTAATTCTTACGAACTTTTTCTAGCTTTCGATCTAACCTATGACCGATTGTTTTTGGTCTGCCTTTCTCCTGATCCATAGTAAGACTCCTAAGCGTCTGTTGCGACTAAGTTATACAACTTAGTATTCTTTGGTATTGGATTTTCAAATGGCACCACAACTGGCCCAGCTACGATTAAGCCAGTACCTTTAGCTTTTGGCCGTGCTAAGTAGCGAATCTGTTTATCAGTCAGATTGACAATCTCTTTTAGGATAGCCAAATCTTGAGGTTTTTGTTTGAGTAAAATCATAAACTCACTATTTGAGAGCAATTTCCGACCTTCTTCAACAGCAGCTAGCGTTTCTACGTTCTGGGTGATTCCTGTTGGAATCGCACCATATTTCCGAATCCGTGAATACAACGTAGTAAAGAAGTCTGCTTGAGCCTTATTTTTAAATAGAATCTGCATCTCATCAAAGTAAACCCATGTAGTACATTTCCCTTGATTCTCTACAATTTGATTCCAGATATAATCCTGAATAACCATTAAAGCAAACGGCTTCAACTTATGAGACAACTTCTTCAGATTAAAGATAACAAAGCGATGATTGAGATCCACGTTGGTATTGTGAGCAAAAATGTCCTGAGAACCAGTTGTATAGGTTTCTACCGCTAAAGCTAAGTCTTGTGCTTCGGGTTCAGGTTGTTCTTTCAAGACCTGGTGCCACTCTTTTAAAGTTGGAGTATAATGATCTGTTAAATAGCGTTCATAAGTCACACCTGTCACTCGGTCAATAATCCCAATCTGTGCATCTGTCACCTCTGACAGAATCGATTCAAACAATCCCATCAACAAGTTTGCTTTATCCCCTATTGGATCGTCATCCTCATCATCCAAACGATCCAGATCTGGTAGATCCAAAAGATTGATATGTGTTTTAGAACCAATCGAAATATCCACCATCTGAGCACCGAAAGCACGGCCAATATCAGAATATTCATCTTCGGGATCCACGATGATAACTCGGTCTTCTGGATATTTCAGTAAAGTTGGAATAACTTCTCCACCCTTTATTGTTGTAGATTTACCAGATCCTGAAGAACCTAACACAACTCCTGAACCCGTGTTCAAATCACGTTTTCGATCTAGTGTAATGATATTGTTTGATAACTGATTTTGACCATAGTAGCGAGCGAGTGAGCTTTCAGACTTTAAGTCCACGTTGGTAAAAGGAACTTGCGTAGCAATATTAGCTGTCGTCATCTTTCTCATAAAATTCTTCTTCACATTCAAGAAGCACTCCCCGATAGGTAAAATCGTATTCAAAGCCTCTTCTTGATAATAATAAAGATCTTCAAACTCTACCCCTAATTTACGGCCAGCACGCTTAATCTTCTGTTCGTTACGTTGTAGTTCCTCTTGGCTCTCTGCCTTAAAATACACTGCAATCAAACCAGAAAAGATTTTCTGATCATACTCAGTAATCTCGTCTCGCCACTTCTTGGTAGCTTCTGAGATTTCTTGGTCACGACCAGCCACAACCGCATCATCAAAGATACCAGATTGAGCGGCCTTACGTTTAGAACGAAGTTTCCCAATTTCAGCATCCATTTCTGCATCGTTAATCTTTTCTAAGATTTCAACATTCTCATAAGGTTCTGCATGGATAGTAATAGCTAGTTCAAATCCTAGTGTTGTTAAATCCCGAATGAGACGATCAGACATCCAGTTTGGATAGCGGTGGGCATAAAGTACCTTGACCCAACTATCATCTATAATCATGCGTTTTTCTTGAAATTCAATCCTGTTTGGCGCAATAAATGATTTAGTAGATAAACCTGTCAAAGCAATTTCTTTATAATCAAAATTGACATATGGATTACCTCGTAGTAGCTCAGAAAAGACTTTTAGGCGATCCAAACCATTCATATCCCTAAAAGTAATATCAGATTCCTGGAACTGAGTCCCTAGGGAAACTCCAATATCTTGTAGGATCAACTGCGCCTGTTTTCGATCATCAGCGTTAGTTGAAATGGTCACATACTTATGTACCTCGAAGTTGTTAGCATGTGTCGTAAATCGCTCCTTGATCATCTCGTTCAATTCTTCACGATAGTCATCGTAGCCATCATTTGTTTCTTCAAACAAGATATTCTGCAAGGAGTTATCCGATACTCGACGGTTAATGACTAGGAGTTGGTAGTTACTGCCCTCATCCAGTGAATTTAGAGCGTCCATCGTTGTATCGATGATACTCTCTTTTTCATCTTGTTGAGCTGTCGAGTAAGAAGCATCCCCCAACATAAAGCTACGAGAATATTTCTCACGAGCAATGTGCATCAATCCATCTTCATGTAGATGTGTGTAATTGATCGTGTTTTGCGTCGTAGGTTTCATCTGACGACGCAAGCGCTCAATTCTTTTCTTTTCTGCGTTTTCTAGTTTTTCTCTTTTGCTTTTGAATAAACTCATCTTTCGTATACATTCCTACCTTTCCAAATTCTGTCTCATAGGTTCGTTGTTGGATTCGGAAAAAGAAATTGATTTTTTCTTTAATCCGCATTCGCTTGGTCATGCCTGTACCGTACATTCCTCCAGGAACGACAAATAGAGCGTCCCAAAGATAGATGTACCAATCAGGTAGACCAAAGAAGTATATAGCAATTGTCCCTGAGACAGCTATTATCAAACACACGTATAGAACAAGCATTCTAGTAGTTAGACCAAATAGAATTGGCTTGTCCTCGTTTTCAAATTCTCTTAAAAATTCTGATCCAATTTTTTTCAATTAGTTTCCTCTCATACAAAATAACATCGATTAATTCTAATTTTTCTACACATAGATTAAACTCCTATAAGTTGCTTGGCTTTTCGACTAGATCCAACCATTACAAAGATATAGATTACTCCTTTGGCAATTGAAGCAAAGGCCGTCCCCCAAGAATCACTGGAACCAGTCGTAACCTTTAGAATATCTGTTGCCACAATCGAATCGTATACAACAGAAACAATAATTAGGATGACACCAATAAGGGCAGAGGCCGCAAAGTATTTCAGGAAGTTAATCGTGACAGTTCGTAACGAGTCCATCATAAAGAACGCTGCTAACAATGGAGCTATGGCCTTAAGCATATATAAATCCAAGTAACGTAAGAAAACAATAATCCCTAAAATAATGTTAGCTACTCCACTTACAGCTTTCCCTACTAAAGTAATGATAGTTTTTTCAAATATTCCTTTCCCACCAGAAATATTAGAATCAATAGTTGCTTTAACAGTAGGTGTTACATGTGCAATTACCTTTACAATAATATTAAGTAATTCCAGAATGGCATCACAAATTTGAGATGAGGCAGAGATCATGATTAAGGCAAATAAATATTTCATTAAAGCCTCTAACCAAATCTTCTGTGTTAACGCTCCCCCTCTGGACTTGACCATTTGTGACCACGATGCCATTTCAAACCAGAAAAAAAGACCTAAAAGGATATACCCAATAGGTCTGACTGCATCAGCCATCATATTTACAGCTTGGTTTGTCGCAGAGCTGTAACTGGAAAGAGAACTAGTTAGTTCTCTAATATCTAAATTCATAGGCTACTCCTAAAATTTTATCAGATTTAGTACTGCAATAATTGCGGCTGAAATTCCCGCAGAAGATAGGGCCAGAAATGCACCATGAGTCATAGAATCAGAACCCTCATCTCGTCTTTGCTTATCATTATTCTTTCTTCCTTGGATAAAGTCATATGAACCATTCCAGATCCAAACAAGACCTGTAATTGTTCCAACACCGCCTAGACCAGCAAAAAGTTTTGTAAGAATTTCCATTTATTTTACCTCTTTTAATTTCTTTTTTTATAACAAAAGGCACTGCAGAGATTTCTACAGTGCCAAACACAATACTATTTTTATAATTCATCAAATTCTTCACGATAAATCGTCCGAACAGTAGCTACTAGAATACTGAGACCAATAATAACTGGAACTTCAATATTCGGATGTGGGAAAAATAACCCTCCTTCTTTTGGTGCATCAACTACTTGACCTGCAGTAATAAGTGAATTATGGGGCATTCCTAATATATGCGGTGTATACCATCCAAAAATACTATCAATTATGTTTTCGCTTGGAAAATTGAATAGATGGTGAATAATTGCCATTCCGCCAATCAATACGATTGTTATGCATATTTTAGCTATAACCCACAGAATAAACATACCAATAGTGGATTTCACAACATTAATACACCAAAGAATGATATAAAAGGGAGCTGTAAAAATCCTAATGATAGCTACCCATAACCAGGAAAAATCACTCCCTAATTTCATAACTCTACTCCTCTACGATTTACCGTTATTATAGCATAAATCGACAACCTTAACAATATTTTTATATTGTTTTTACATTATATTTTACTACTTTTTATTTAATTTCCTATAGATTATTACAGAGCTTCCTAATACTATTCCAATCATTCCTGTCAAAGTCAAGAAATTGGATAAACTAGTTCCCGTATTAGGTAATACTTTTTCAGCTTGGGTGCCTACTTCGATAATTTCATTTACAGGATCTACTTTTTCAAGAGTCGGTTTGTTTTCTTTTACCTCTCCTGTATCTGGGTCAAGATAATAAGTTGTCGTAATTGTTTCTCTACCTTTAACACCAGCTTGAATAATTTTTTCTTCACCTTTCTTTAAATCTTTATTTTCTCGTTTTTCAGTTTTAAATTCTGTTTCCATAATTTCAACTTTGGGCTTAGTTCCCACAGAAATGACTTCGTCTACAGATTCAGTTTTTTCAACCTTTGGTTCATTTGCGGTCACTTCTCCTGTTTCAGAATTAAAGCTATAAGTAACAGTGCTTGTTTCATGACCTTTGCTACCTTTTGTAACAACTGTCTTCTTACCTGCCTCTGACTCTTTGTCTTCAACATATTTTGTTTTGTAATCTAAATCTTTAGTTGTGACAACAGGCTTTGTCCCCACAGAAATGACTTCGTCTACAGATTCAGTTTTTTCAACCTTCGGTTCATTTGCAGTCACTTCTCCTGTTTCAGAATTAAAGCTATGAGTAACAGTGCTTGTTTCATGACCTTTGCTACCTTTTGTAACAACTGTCTTTTTACCTGCTTCTGACTCTTTATCCTCAACATATGTTGTTTTATAATCTAGTTCCTTAGTCGCAACAGCTGATTTGCTTCCTCTAGCTACTACTTTATCAACAGCTTCTTTAAGAACTTCCTCTTTTATAGATGGTTCATCTTTCGTTCGAACTCCTTTTTGAGTTACATAGGTTTTAGTAGTTCTTTTAACTCCTAGAACACCTTCAGTTACAATTTTTTCTTGTCCAAACTCTAACTCAGGATCCTCTGTATAAACCGTCTTAAAAGCTATATCAGACTCTGCAACATCTACATCTTGCCCCTTTGTACCTTTTGCAATTACTTTATCAACGGCTTTTTTAAGGATTTTCTCTGTGACAGCTGGCTCCCCTACACGTTTACCTGATTGAGTAACATAAGTCTTTGTTATTTCTTTTTGACCTACAGCACCTTCAGTTACAACTTTGGTCTGTCCAATTTCTAACTCAGGATCCTCTGTATAAGTTTTGTTAAAAGGAATGTCTTCTGTCTTCACCTCAACGTCTGATCCTTTAGTTCCTCTAAGAACAATGCGATCAACTTTAGGTTTTGTAATAGTAGTTGAAATAACCTTACCATCTTTTAGAGAAACCAATTGTGAACCCTCACTACCAGCTTGCTTTTCTTTCTCTTGACCAGCAGCCAGTGATGGATCCTCTTCATATTTGGTTTCAAAAGCAATTTTTTCAGGTCTGAGAGTATTGATTTTTTCATCGACTTTTTTACCATCTACTGTTACAGAACTGCGAATACTACGTTCCACAGACGGTGTACCAGTAAAGGTATAATTAACAGTATAAGAACCATTATCCAAATCACCTGACCAAGAAACGGTATTATTAGTAATAGTTAGAGGAGTTTTTTGACCATTAGGAGAAATTAGCTCTGCTGATGTTAATGTCAAATCTGCTTCAGGGCTAATAGAGACTGTTCCTTTTTGTTTCACAGAAACTTTCTCTTCTTTGATTTCCTCAACAGCTGTTTTAGCAAACTGAGCATTAATGGCTTTTTGTCTTTCTAATTCATTCGTAGATGCATCAGATATAAAAATATTATTATGACCTGCCGCCTTCATAGCTTCAACAGAGTGGCTACCCTCATTGGCATTATAGGTAACTGTATAAAATGTTTTAGCATGATTTTTTGCCCAGTTCGCATATTGAACATCGATTTCTTCATCATCTTGCCATTCATCAGTAAACTGAATTGTCGAAACATAAGAGTTCTTTTTTCCAGTATACTCATTATATATTTCCGAAAAACCTTTTCCAAAACTATCATCATTTACATTAAAGCCATTCTTTTTTAACAAATCTTTCAACGAAGATATGGAAGATGCTTCTTCTAATAAACGAATCAGAACTGTCTTACTCAGCGGCTTACCAGATGTAATTTCATATCTGTCAGCTGTATAAGAGTTTGATGAATTTATATAATAACTAAACAACCAGATTTGATCTTTGTCAGTCAATGTAGAGGCCAACGATTTCAAATCTGAAAATATTTTAGTGATATTATTTGTATTAGAACTTGAAAAATCTAACACCACCAATAAATCCATAGGCTTTATTTTCTTCTCTGTTGTATGAATGATTTCTTCTCTAGACTTAGCCGTAAAAGTTAGGGTATTACCATTTACGTTACTATTCTCCTGTGCATAAACACTTGTAGGTTCTACAAACGGTGTAACAACTTCAACTAAATTCGCAAATCCTAGAACTGCTAGTCCTAAGATTACACTACAACGCTGTTTCCATTTTTTCATAAATTTTTAACCTATTCTTTTTTCTTTCGCATAGATAAAGCTAAAGCGATTGTTCCCATAGCCATTCCAAGAAGAGCTAAATTGTTGGAACTACTCATACCAGTATTAGGCAATTCCGCTTTTGAAACTTCTTCTTTTGGTTCTTCTTTCTTTGGTTGTTCTGGTTTTACTTCTTCTGGAGTATGAGTCACAACCGTATTAGATACAACTTCCACACCATTAACCGTATGACGATATGTATTTTCTACTGTTCCTGACTGAATACGTGTCATTTGTAGATATACTTCTGCTTGAAACTCTAATGTTCCCAAAATCGACTTCAAGAAAGCATCATCAAAGCTAATATCTACTTTACCTTTAGCCTTGTCTACTACTTGACTTGTGAACTTAGTTAATTCATCACCAGCTTTAAATTTTTGGCCATCACTTGTTTCAAAATCTACAGTCGCAAACACTTGATAAACACCTTGATACTCATCATGTGTTTCATCATAATCATCGCTAAACTGGTACTCAAACAACTGCTCCGAGCGATCCTTTGGTATCAGGAAACCAACTAATTTATAATTAAATGTTTGATTCAGCTTGACATCTTTGCCATCTAAACTTTCTTTACTTAGATGGTCAATCACCACATCTTTCTTTGGTTCAATCTTCGGAACATTATTGACTACAGTTTCAGTTACATAAGCCATACCAAAATCAATTTGGTAAGCCGTATTCTCATACTTACCACCTGTTTGACCTAATTCTTTCTTAACAGTCATTGGATTGGTAATAGTCAGAACTTCTCCAGCTTGCACGTAGGTCTTGTAGAACTCCTCTGGATTCTCCGCCTCGAATACTTGAATCGCTCCTTTCGGAGTGAAATTCCTAGACTTCATAGCTTCTTGGACACCTGTTGGTGCCTTATCCAGACTTTCATAAAGAGCCATTTTCAAACCTTTAACTACTTGACCTTTAGAATCAGTCACTTGAACACCATCTTGATTGATGGTAACAGCTTCTTCTGGGTAATCATCAACGATATAGAACCCTTTGCCAATACTGTCTTTATCTGCTTCAATACCCTTGTATTGACTATAATCTGCCGTTACCGTGTAGTAGTTGACAGAGCCTGCCAAGACCTGTTTCCCATCGATATTCACGCCTGCTTTATTCAGATTCTTCTTGGTTGGTTTCGCAGTAGGAACATTATTTACAACTGTATCTGTTTGATAACCGTTACCAAAATCAACTTGATAAGCTGTATTCTCAAATGATTTCCCTGTATTTCGCAGTTCTTCCTTAGTTAGCATTGGATCAATAATTGTAACCGATTTTCCTGATTTAATATACTGGTTAAAATAGGCTTCTGGATCATCCACTAAAAATACTTGGAAAGCACCCTTAGGCTTAATTTCAGAACTAGCAAGAAAAGCTTTTACCTTATCATTATCAACGGCATCTATAGAATCATACTGATACACTGAGATACCAGCAACTTCTTGTCCTTCGCTGTCAATATAACGAATATCCGATTGATTAATCGTAACAGCCTCTTCTGGGTAATCATCAATTGCTCCGAATCCTTTTAAAATAGTAGATGGATCTGCCTTCATCCCCTTATATTGATCATAATCCAAGGTAATATGGTAGTAATTTGTCGAACCAACTAGAACTGGTTTACCATCAATGATAACTTTATCCTTATTGTAATTATGTTTAAGAGGTTGAATGAAATTATTATTCGGATTGTCCGGATCATTCGGTTTCCCAGGTGTTGAAATCTGAACAATGTTTGAATAACTTTCGTACTTATTGTTAATCTTTAATTGGAAGTTATTCTTGTAGGTCGCTCCATCATTTGTAACTTTTCCTACTAAAATTGGAGCTGGTACTTGTACTTCCTTACTTAAATCTTGATTAAGCTTAGATTTTAAACTTTCTAAGCCTTTCACCCAAACAACATGGCTCGATTCGTCATAAGTTAATTCAAAATCTGAGCTAACTTTTTTTGAAGCTTCAACATCTAACACAAAACCTGAAGGCAAGGCATCCACAATTTCAAAGTCTGTAATAGCTTCACGATTAGCTGGAAGAGGCTTAGTTGTTAATTCCCACTGTACCGTTGAAAGCTTAGGCACATAGCTTTTATCAATAGATTCACCAGAAGAATTTTTTACAAACTTTTCTAGACCAGGCATTGCCTGTAAGCGTGCATATCTAACCCTTACTGTTGGAGGGGATACTAAAGAAGGAATCTCTTTTTCCTTTATCTCCTCAGGTTTGGGTGGGAGTACCTCTTCAGGTTTTCCAGTTGGAGAATTGGGTGGAGTAGTTTCAACTTCATAAGTTGGTTTGCGAGGTGGATTTACTGGTGGAATGCTTTTCAACTCCGCCCCTTCCCCAAGAATTGTGAAGACAACGTTTTGAGCATTTCCACTCGCATTCTCTGCATCCCATTCAGCGGGAGTTCTTCCCTCTGTCGAACCAGGAGATGATGTGTGAAGGTACGTTAAACTAGAACCATACCCTACTGAAGCAAAGGAAGCCTTAGGAATATCTGAGGTATCATTAACTCCATTTTCTACTCCCTTCATAACGCGACCATCAAAATCCAAACCTGAACCACTTGGATTAAGAACCATTCCACGACCAGATGAGCCATAACTCAAATTTGAACCTTGACCCCAATCTACATCGGTAATAACTGTTCCAATTAAGAGGGAAACAGGAGTTGTCGTACCTTCAAGATAAAAATCAAAAATCAACTCTAAACGTGTATGATTATTATAAACAAAATAAAGACTACCACCATCTCCACCCTTAAGATAAATATCTGGATCTGTCACAGGAACACCATTTCGAACTTCTCCCTGATAGTCTCCTAAATCCGAAACCATGACTTTTGCCATAATCTTTCTACCATCTGTCAACGTCCCAATATTATGAATATAAAATGTATCTCCAAATGTTGGAGATTTAATTACATCGTAAGTTCCCGTACTGTCCTTACTAACTCGAGTTCCTGTGCCTCCTGTTACATAGGTATCTGCATGATAACCTAAAAAACCACGCATACTCTCTACTGGTAGATTATCATCTGGTACTACTGTAAAATCATTATAATAGTCTAAACTTCCCCGACCAGCTGAATTATATCCTCCATAAACTTTGAAACCTGTTTCAGATCCAAATAAAGGCTTGCTTGTTTGAATTGCCTCTCGTTCAGCTTTAATAGCTGCTAGCTTCTTTGTATAGTCTGTCAAAGAGCTTTCATAAGTTACTCTCTTGGCTTCATTTCGTTTTCGGATTTCTGCATTCTCTTGATTAATACGATCTGTTTCTGCCTGATTCTCTCGTTGATTTTTTTCATTCTCTGCACGAATAGCAGCATTCTTCTGATTAATTCGATTCACTTCAGCCTGATAAGAAGCTAAATCCTTTTGATATTGTTCCTTCTTCGCAGTATTTTCATCTTGGATTTTCTTTCGGCTCGTTTGATTTTGTCTTTGATCTTCACGATATTTTTCAGTAGCTTTCTCAATACTATCTGTTTGTGTACGATAATCACTTTCGACTTCCTTTTGCTTTTTTTCCAACTCAGAGGCTGTACTTGCAGTTCCTTTATCTACTACAGAATCAAATTCCACCTTCAATCCAGCTTCCTGTGCCTTACGAATAGTTTCATCTAAACTGGAATGAGAAATAGAAACTTCTAACGTTCCTGTTTTTTCTTCACTCTTTCCTTGATTTTCAGTAGAAATACTACTTGGACTCGTCTGGGCATAAGGCGCATTTGTGGCCTTATTTTCAGTTCGCTCATCTGCCATAACTGGACTTATCATACTTAAAGCTGCTAAACCTAGTATCACTCCACAAGTTCCATAAATTTTTGATTTCCGAATAGATCCATATGTTTTTGTTTCTCTTACTTTGTGCATTCTATCTCCTTATCTAAACTATTAATCAATATAAAATCTCAAATGTTGGCGCCCGAGGCCTCTTATAATATAAAATCATCTCTTTCCTTTCCAAAAGAAAAAAGCCAGTTTTCACTGACTTTTCTATACAATATTGTAATGAATTTTAAGAAATCCACTTACCAGAATAATCTAAACGATAACCACCAATCGTCTCATTTTTTGCCATCTTACCATCTGCTTTCAAATAATACCAAGCACTTCCGTCTTTGAACCATTGATCTCTCAGATAACTTCCATCTGATTTGAGATAATACCAAGCTTTATAATCGGAATCATATACCCACTCACTTTGTGCCATTTTTCCATCTGACTTAAGGTAATAGCTTCCTTGCCAGCTATTTTGTGCATAGCTTCCATCTGATTTGAGATAGTACCAAGCTTTATAGCTGGAATCGTATAACCACTCACTTTGTGCCATTTTCCCATCTGACTTAAGGTAGTAGCTTCCTTGCCAACTATTTTGTGCGTAACTTCCATCTGACTTGAGATAGTACCAAGCTTTATAGCTTGTATCATAAACCCATTCATTACGTGCCATCACACCATTTGATTTGAGATAATAGTTTCCCTTCCAACCACTGACAAGAGCTTTTCCTGCATGATCAAAATAATACCAATAACTTCCCTCTTGCTTCCATTGGTCACGCCAATCAGATGTGTTTTCAATCGGTTTAGTAGGCTCAGCTGAGCCAGCGCTTGGTTTACTTGGTTCTGTCACAGTAGCTGAACCTTGGTTAGACTGCCCTTGAGATCCTTTACTATCTGCTTGTTTTTGAAAATCTTGATAAATTTTTTCCTTGGCTTTGTAGTCTTCCTCTAGCTTTTTGATTGCTTGACGGCGATTGACACTAGTTGGATCACTCACAGCAGCCGTGCTAAAGCTTGATTTGCTTGCACGCTTGATATCTTCTTGGGAAACCGTGATAAAATGGGCTGAACTAACAGAAGAACGACTAGAGAATGAAAGCCCAAAATAATCTTTTGAGTTCACATTTCCCCAGTTCAAGCCAGCAATACTCTGAGCATGCATCCACTCAGTATCATTGAACATAAACTCTATCATCCCAATATAGATAGCCTCTTTTAACTGAGCCTTGTTAGCTGTTTTGAAACCAGGTAGACGAGAAGCTAGATTTTCATAGTTTTGCTCCCCTTTTTTCTCTTCTTCAGAATTGGTTGTAGGCAGTCCATATTCTCTCGCCACATGATTGATTCCAGTCGCATCATGACCAAGTGTACCAGATACGCTCATTTTATCCCAACCCCAGTTATCTTGAACATATGCTTTCGCCACCTTATCTGCAAAGTCAAGTGCCGAAATTGAAACACTGACTCTAGGTGTTCCAACCTGAGAACGAACTTGGTTAATTAAATCTTGGGCAAAAAATGACAACTCCTGACGAACAGCTAGTGGTAGATTGTTGACATCCAGACGCTCTCCCTCATCAGCAACATCTTTATGAAAGCTATTTTGATTCTTTAATCTCAAACTTTCTGACTGCAAGATAGATTTCGCTCTATCACGTTCAGTCTGGCTAATATTAAAATCAGAAAAAGTCGTCTTCAAAGCCTTTATATACTTATCGCTCAATGTAATCGTATTGCTAGGTGCAGATGATAAAGCATTGTCATAGATACTTTTAGCTTGTTCATATTCTCTCTTTGCTTTAATCAATTCACTTTTTAAATTCTCTACTTGACTGCTTGTTGTACTATTCGCATACACAGGTTGACTATTTCCTAACCCAAGCAAAGTTACGCTAGCAGTTGTTGCTAAGATAGTTGTTCTCAATTTCATAATCTTATCTCCTTTTTGTTTAAAAACGTTCTTAAAATATTTATTTTATACTTTTATTTTACCATTTTTAGAGGTTTTTCTCAATTTTTTCTTGATTTTCATTCATCTATCCGCTTAATCAAAGATAGGACGTTTAAAACAGTTCAAATCTCCTCTCCTTGATGAAACAGATAGATGAGGCTCTATCTGTTTAATGCTTCGTTGGACGATGATATCCTTTACCAGTCAGTAGTAAACGATTGGTATTTCCTTGTTTAATGCGTCTAGCCACTAAAACATCACCTCGTTTGATGGTGCGAATCTCTTTATAAATTTTTGAATATTCTACAATCATCCAAACCGTTTCTAGTTTACCTGCTAGATATCCGTTTTTAGATACCAAACCATATCTGCTAGTTAATTTGATTTCATCACCATTATCAAGTCTTGCGGTTGCATTCCCTTGATTTCCTAAGCGTCTAAGGTCAGCTAAAGTGACCTCTGTAACTAATTTTGATTGATTCATCTTGTCTCCTCCTTACTGAATCAAGGCTGATTTACAGCCATGCCGAGGTATGACGTACATACCTGCTGTATTTTTTACACACGGTTTTAAGTCTAGAAACCGCAAACTCCTTCAGCTTAGGCTTTGCCTGCTTTTACGTGGTGGAACAGCACTAGATATCCTTTTCTAGCCTACACACCGCCCTTGTTCTTCTTTTTATGCTTAGTTCCGCTAATCAGGACAGTGGGGGTATTCAATTTTCAAAGGTCAAAAGTAGTTTTATGACTTGCTCAGGTCAAAAAAGCTAGATTTAGTCTCATGTCATCTATAGCTTAGTTACTCAGATACCTATACTCTGCTTCTCTATGAGCTTGCATCTTGGCCTCGCTCTTACGTTCGCCAATCAAATTTTCAATAGATTGAATCAAGTAAGCAAAAGGACTATCACATTCAGGAATCCGTTCGATACAGTGAAGAACCTCACTACTTGTTATCCATCCTGTCTGAATGTATTGGCCAACAATCATCTTTTGGCGGTGAGTCATATTATAATGCTGGTACCACGGTAAATGATCTCGGTAGCTATCTGCAATTTCCTGCAAGAGAGAATAGACTTGAGGTTTGATAAATTTCTTCCCACTTGTTTTTTGAGAAGGAGTGTCACAAGTTCCAGCAGTCTGATTCAATTCCTTAGAATTGGAAGCAGGCTTTCTAGAACTATGTCTAGTACTATTATTCTCAGTATGACTCTTCTCAGTCTTAATAGGGTTAAAATTTTTTACCTCCGGAGGTAAAGATTTTTGACTTCCAAAATTCGTTGATTTAACAGCTTTTTTTGGAGGTAAAGATTTTTGACTTCCAGAATTTATTGATTTGATAGGCTTTTCTAAAACAGAGTTTTCATCTTTCAAAATAGAAGATTCTTCTTCACTGCCTGGACGTTCAATTTCAAATAAGACACAACCTTTGTAATCTAAAGTTTTTACATGGTGGTAGACTACAGTTCCTTTGTCACGTCCTTTTTCTACGACTTCAGCATCATAGTGTTCATATTCTTGTAATTCAGCATTCACATTTTGAAGATACAAACGATTCGGACGATTCTTCCCTTGTTTCACTTCACGAAGCAATCCAAGCTCTTTCAATTCTTTCTTGATTTTCAATACAGTTGGCTTACTGCGATCTAAAATTTCCATTAAGTCCTCAACCGTATAGACAAGAAATACTGAACCATTCTCATCAACATAAGTCAGTTCACCGTTTCTGTAAGAATGAATACTCAACATACATCGATCATAGAGTACTCCATAAGCAATCTTGCCATCATTTGATAATTTCTTGGCATAGAGACTCGTCATCTTGATTTTCCCAGTAGGTTTCCCCTCAGCAGAAAATTTCTTCTTAACATTTACCATGAAAATTTGTGGGATTTGATAGAAGGTCTGTGTTGCTACTTGATTTACTGTAATATCAGCCATGTTATCACACCCCCATCATCACAGTACCATTTCCCATAGAGAACAGAACTCCTTCTCTCTCTAATTCTTCAACCGCCTTAACAGCACGTTTTTTACTCATTCCTGTTTTTCTCATCACTTCGTTAACAGCTGCTTTTTTTGAAAATTGCACAAACATTTCTTTAGTCATTCTACTATCTCCTTTTTCTGTCTCACCAATTTGAGCTCCTTTGAAAAGCAACTCGGGCATTCAGATAGACCAAGCTGAAAATCCAAATGGTCAAATAAAAAGTTACATCGCTCACACTGCACTGTGCTTCTAAGTATTGTTTCACCTAACCAATCTCTTTTTACAACATCTAATACATCTCCACATTCAGGACAATGAATAGGCTTGAAAATATCATCTTCTTCCCATTTTTCCTCATAATCACAATCAAAACAAACGATTGTTTCCAACCACATGGATTAACTCCCTTCCAATGTTTCTTCTAATTCGCCTATCCTTAACTTAAATTCCTTGATTTTCTTTCTCACAAGATCACGTTCTACACTCATCAGTTGTACCTCACTTTTTTTTGTAAGGTTTTCTTAAGACTTCTAGTCTTGTCGTGCTATCTCGGCCTCTCTCGTTTCAAACAGAAGCAAGTAACTCAGGAGTAAATTCCATCGTCGTCTACAGGGCTTCATCATAAGTCAGTTGGCTGGTTTGTCCCCATTCCCCATGTTCCATCTCTAGCTCTTCTGAAATACGGATAAGTGCCAAGCTTAATTCTAAGATATAATTCATGAATAACATCATCTTTTATGACTTTCCAGAAAATACTAGCGAGCTTATAATAATCGTTTCCAAGCCAAACTCTAGCAAGGTCATTGTCTGGAGATACTTTTTCATCAGAATTTCCTTCAGAAATACAATCAACCATATTTTCATTCTTATCAAGATCTATTACATCGAAAATTTCTAGCGAATCAATATCCATAACAATTTCAATATTATCTGACATTTTTTCTCCTTAATTTTTGGCAACGAAAAAGAGAACGAATTTCCTCGTTCTCTGCATATATTTATATGTTCCTTGTGTTTCTCAAAACTCTAGACACTTACGTAAGTATTTTAGCGAAGGGTTTGTAACATAAAGTAAATTATGTAAAATTTATGTTAGATTCCTTCGCTATCTTGTTGGACTTTCTAACCAGCTAATCTTGCTTCAAATAGTTATCGCACAAGTCTATTATTTAATTCTTTTCATTATATACGTACGTATAGCAAATTGAAATAAGATGAGAACAAATCGATTGGGAAAGTAAAATTAATTTCTATAAATGTTTTAGCAATTGTTTCGTACTATTTTAGATTCAGTCTACTATATATACAATATTTTCGGAACATTCAACTTTTTAACTCTATTTATTACTAGATTTCATAATTAAAAAGCCTACCGACCAAGCTAGAAAGCTTGATACAATAGGCTTTTTAAAGACTGATTATTTAACAGCGTCTTTAAGAGCTTTACCAGCTTTGAATGCTGGAACTTTAGAAGCTGCAATTGTCATTTCTTTACCAGTTTGTGGGTTGCGACCTTTACGTTCTGCACGCTCACGAACTTCAAAGTTACCAAAACCGATCAATTGAACTTTTTCACCAGCTGCAAGATAGTCAGCTACTGCTGCAAATACAGCTTCAACTGCTGCTGCTGAGTCTTTCTTAGTCAATTCTGTAGCTTCTGCTACTTTAGCGATCAAATCTTGTTTGTTTGCCATGTTAACGATTCCTCCAAATAATTTCTAATTAACAAATATAATCATATCCTAAAATCCCTTTTAGGTCAAGTTAAAAACGCTATTTCTTCCCATTTTATTTATTTTTTAGGAATGGTAACGTACCAAAATAGCCCACGCATTCTCACCCGTGTGAGTTTGAATAATGGAACCCGTTTCCAAAACAGAAATTGGCTGTTCAACATAAGCTTGTAAGCTTTCTTTCATCTCTTTTGCCCAATCATCACTACCAGAATATGAAATTCCAATCTCTGCTACAGAACGTTCAGAAAGCGATGTTATCAACTCATCTAACCATTTTTTAAAAGTTTTAGCTCCACGACCTTTAACCATTGGCTGCAATTCATGGTCTTTCATTTGCATGACAACACGGATATTGAGAAGTGAGCTCAACAATCCAGTTACACGGCCAATTCGTCCACCTTTGACAAGATTTTCCAAAGTTGAAACACCAATATAAAGCTCTGTATGGTTTTTAACCTCTTCTACATGAGATAAAATTGTCTCCATATCTTTACCTTCTTGAGCTAACTTCGCAGCCTCAACAACTTGGAATTTCAGGGCTTGGTCAGTGAAGGAACTATCAACAACAGTCACGTCGGCAGTAGATAAACTAGCACCTTGACGCGCTGCTTCTACAGTCCCCGAAAGAGCATGGGACATATGAATAGCAAGAATCTGGCTGCCATCCTTGCATAGGTCTTCAAACACTTCAGCGAAGACACCTACAGGCGGCTGGCTTGTTTTTGGAAGATTCTTAGCTTCTTGCATCAAGTGAAGAAATTTACCTTCTTCTTTCAAATCAGCATCAGAATAAACAACATTATCAATCATTACAGATAATGGAACAATTGTAATATCTAATTGCTTTACTAGTTCAGGTTCAATAGTAACAGATGAATCGGTTACAATCTTAATTTTTGTCATAGTATCAATCTTTCTATTTTAGGATTCAGATTGGTTTCCTTGCTTCTAATTATATCAAAAAAAAGATTAAAAATCCTAATGGAGTCAATCAAATTTTCTGTAAAATTTGATATAATCAACTTATAAGAAAAGAGGTGTCCTATGATTAAAAAAATTTACCCCATTTTTACCATTTTACTAGGTGCTGCTATTTATGCTTTTGGACTGACTTATTTTGTAGTTCCCCATCATCTCTTTGAAGGAGGGGCGACAGGCATTACCCTCATCACCTTTTATCTTTTTAAAATCCCTGTTTCCCTCATGAACCTGCTGATTAATATTCCCCTTTTCATCCTAGCTTGGAAGATTTTTGGAGCCAAATCCCTCTATTCTAGTTTACTAGGAACCTTAGCTTTGTCCGCCTGGTTAGCTTTTTTTGAGCATATTCCCCTTCATATTGATCTTCAAGGTGATTTACTAATCACAGCCCTTATAGCGGGAATCCTATTAGGAATTGGCCTTGGAATTATTTTTAATGCTGGAGGTACAACTGGCGGAACTGATATTCTAGCTCGTATTCTCAACAAATACACTCATATATCCATAGGAAAACTGCTCTTTATCTTAGATTTTTGTATTCTCATGTTGATTCTCCTAATCTTCAAGGATTTGAGATTGGTTTCCTACACGCTTTTGTTTGATTTTATTGTTTCTCGTGTTATTGATTTGATTGGTGAAGGAGGATATGCCGGCAAAGGCTTTATGATTATCACAAAACGTCCTGACCAACTTGCTAAGGCAATTAATGATGACCTCGGAAGAGGTGTTACTTTTATTTCTGGTCACGGCTACTATAGTAAAGAAAATTTGAAAATCATCTACTGTATTGTCGGTAGAAATGAGATTGTGAAAATGAAAGAAATGATTCATCGAATCGATCCTCAAGCCTTTATAACCATTACAGAAGCCCATGAAATCCTAGGAGAAGGATTCACCTTTGAAAAAGAATAAAAAGAGGTAGTGTAGTGATCTCAAAAGTTAGACTTATACTCAATGAAAATCAAAAAGCAAATTAGGAAGCTAGCCGCAGGCTGTACTTGAGTACGGCAAGGCGAAGCTGACGTGGTTTGAATTTGATTTTCGAAGAGTATTATTCATCTATCTTTTGGGTTACAAATAACCTCTTTTTTATTTACTTATGCTCTTAAGACCAATTCCGAGCTACTTCTTCATCAGCCTTTAACTGATCCACTAATTGATCAACTGAGTCAAATTTGGTCATATCTCGAATGCGATCAAGCCAATAAACCATGACGGTTTCCCCATAAATATCTTGATTAAAATCAAAAATATTGACTTCAAAACGTGCTTCTTCTCCATCAAAGGTCACATTTTTCCCGACACTAGCCATAGCACGATACTTCTGTCTTTGAATCTCAACATCAACGACATAAACGCCATCTGCTGGCATATAAGTACGGTCTAAAAGCACTAAATTCGCTGTCGGATAACCAATTGTACGACCACGAGCATTACCATGAACCACCATACCTCTTGATGGAAGCGGTGCCCCCAAAAGTTTTCCTGCTTCTTTCACATTTCCATCTAAAATAGCTTGACGGATACGAGTTGAACTAATCTTTCCTTTCTCATCTTCTACAGGTGGAACAATGATAACTTCTCCATCAAAGTAATCCTTTAAATCTTCTGCTGTTTTTTTGTCAGAACCAAATGTATAATCAAAACCTGCAACAATAATTTTGGCATTCATAGCCTTGATATAAGTTTCAAAGAATTCTTGTGCAGTGAGACTAGCGAATTGACTACTAAAATCAAGGAGATATAATTCCTCTACACCTTCGCGCTTTAATTTTCTTTCACGTTCAGCAGGGTTCAAAATATGCAAAAACAAATCTGGATGATAAGGCTCTAAAGCGATCTTTGGAGATTCATTAAAGGTCATAACGACGATAGGCAATAAATCCTTTCTCGCAGCTTTGTTGGCAACACGAAATAATTCTTGATGCCCCTTATGTATGCCATCAAAATAGCCGAGAACAACGACTGAATCAGATGGTGTGCCAATATCTTTTTGGTTTTTTATAGGAATAGTAATAATCATAAAATAATTATATCATAGCGATAGCTATTTCTGGAACAGAAAATCTGAAATGTCGTTTTTTTCACCTGAAGTGTAGCTATTTTCAAAAAGCACTTCACTCTATCGTTGCTTAACTATGAACTTTGCAATATTCTTCTCAAAAACTTGTAGGACATCTTCAAAAGTTTGAAAGGAGTGATTAGACTTGTTCGGTAACCATAAAGTGTCATACTATGCTTATGTATAAAAAAGCAATGCAACTAACTCCTGAGAACTTTAAATTACTAATTGGTGCCGAAAAGGTAGAATTTAGAATCGAGGTACACCTATGGCTGTAAAATTTACAAAATGAGACAACTTGGGCAAGATGTTTGAAGAATTTCCTAAACTCCCTGATTTGAAGCAAGTCACTTTCCCTGATGACAAAGAAAAAGCCAAAGCAGCAAAGAAAAACTAGATGACTGCTTTCCAACAACTCCCATCTAATGTGCTTCAGACTGGGTTATTTTTCTCTCCATCTGTTATCTTGGATTCTCGCTAAAGAATATCTTTTTCCTTATCAGAAGGAACGGCTCAAGCCATTCAGACAAGTGGAGGGATGACAAGCCAATATTTGAAACCAGATACCAGTTCTTATAGTCAATTGAAATAAAATCTGAAGAAATCGAGTAGGAAACTCAAATCAATTTTTAGCAGTGTTCTATTCCAGATTCAATCCACTATACATATTAAAAAGTATGGGTATCAAAACAAAAAAATAGGCTCTCCGAAAACTCGGAAAGCCTTATTTAATGCTACTTCTAGCTTCCTCGCCTTTACAGTTCAAGGCTCGGGATAAAAAGGTTCACTGAACCTTTTTATTTAGCGATTGGGTAAACAGAAACTTGTTTTTTATCGCGTCCTTTACGTTCAAAGCGTACTACGCCTTCAACTTTAGCGAACAAAGTATCGTCTCCGCCACGACCAACGTTTACACCTGGATAGATGTGTGTACCACGTTGACGGTAAAGGATTGATCCACCTGTTACAGTTTGTCCGTCAGCTGCTTTAGCTCCAAGACGTTTTGCTTGTGAATCACGTCCGTTTGATGTAGAACCTCCACCTTTTTTGTGGGCGAAAAGTTGCAAGTTGTTAAGAGTCATTTTTAACATAATGTTTTCCTCCGTGTTAGTTTTCTGTGATAACTCTGGTTTGGACGAACTCAGACGAGTTCTCCGATAAGTTTGCCATACCTAAGAAAAATGATTCAAAGAATAACTGGGTCATTTCTCTCTGGTGTGAAGGAAGATCTTTTGGAATTTCAACCATCAGATAACCACCTTCATCTTCGTTTAATTCTAGGATTGGTTCATAGCCTGCAAATTTCTCAATAGAATTGATAAAGTTAATGGCAAGCGTAGAAACCGATGCACACACGACATCTAAGCCGCATTCGCCACTCTCGGCGTGTCCAGTAATTTCCGCATTCCTCAGCTCGCCATCTTCGGCTCTCTCAAAGACTGCTTGTATCATGTGTTCTCCTTAAAATTAAGCGTTGATTGCGTTGATGACAACTTTAGTATATGGTTGACGGTGACCTTGTTTACGGTGGCTACCTTTTTTAGGTTTGTACTTGTAAGTAACCACTTTCTTTTGTTTTCCTTGTTTTTCAACAGTTCCAACCACAGTAGCTCCAGCAACAAGTGGAGTTCCGACAACAGTGTTTTCACCACCAACAAGAACAACTTCGTTAAAAGTAACTTCTTGACCAGCTTCAACGTTCAATTTTTCAACGTAAACTGCTTGACCAACTTCAACTTTAACTTGTTTTCCGCCAGTTTTGATAATTGCGTATGTGCTCATTATGCACCTCCTATGATTTTTATGGGTTTCCCCGACTTTTTGTGAAGACTCGCCTAGCATCGTGGGACGAACCACTTAAAAGAAGAGCTCTATGTAGAACAAAGTTTAAATTTGTTCTACGACGAGCAACGATGTTCGTGCGGTTGCACAGGATTGTGCATAGTCAACTCTCTAAGTATAGCATATCTCCTATTTTCTTACAAGTAATAACACCTAAAATCAAGCTTTTTCTTTTACTTTTTTCCGCCACGAGGCAAAAAGCATGCTGATATAAAAAATGCTCATCATAATAGGAACACCAAGAATGGTCTTTTCATGATAGAAAATCGTCAAATAGGCTGAAAAGACAACGCCAAGGATAAAACTACTAAGCAGGCTAACAAATATGAACCCTTCACGCAAAAAAGGAGTGTGCTTAGTTCGGAAATAATTTCCAAAAGCTAGCATTGTTCGTTTGATATTCCCTGTCATAAAGGCATTATTATAAGCAATACCCGAAACCTCACCAAAGGCAGTTGTCACCAGTCCCATACAGAAGGCCAAGGGCGGCACTAGATAGATATTATCTACAGTTTGTGGCACAAAAGCAATAATTATTGATAAGATTACCAAAGGAATCAGTGACAGAATTGGCTTTTTCACAATTCTCAATTTTTCCCTATAAATGGTTAGTAAAAAAACTCCCAGCATAAACGCTATTAAGGTTAAAAGCTTATCCCTAACATCCGAAACATTATTCTGTATTAGCTCTACCGAAAGAAAGACAACATTTCCAGTTTGTCCAGCTACAAGGGTATTCCCGCGAACAATAAAAGTGTAAGCATCCACATATCCAGCACAAAACGTCAAAAAAAGTGCTAACCTTTTAGACTGACGTGATATTTTTCTTATAGGTAATAACCTCATTTTCCCTCCCATTGTATTTTCTCTTAGAAATATTGTACCATTTTCTTTCTAAAAAATCGTAGGCTACCATTTAGATTTTACTATTAGCATAAAAATAATAATAGACAACTATTTATCCGAAAATAGATAGAGGTACCATGTTTGTAGACAAAGCATACAAACCTTTAGTAAAATCATTTCCATGAAACTAGAATAGAGCCCCTCTTAACAAAAATAATTATTTTAATTTATTTCTAATCACTCCTTGATATAAATAACTCTCACCAATAAAAGACTATGTCTTAAAAAAATGGTATAATAAAATCAATACTTGGGCTTGATGGCTATGCTACTAATAACAATTAGGAGAGAAAATCAGGCACTTGTTAACAACAAGGATTATCCCCTTGAGATGAAAGGAACTTTAGAAATCTTATGATGAACATGCAAAACATGATGCGTCAAGCACAAAAACTTCAAAAACAAATGGAACAAAGCCAGGCCGAACTTGCTGCCATGCAATTTGTTGGCAAATCTGCTCAAGACCTTGTCCAAGCGACCTTAACTGGAGATAAGAAAGTTGTCAGCATTGACTTTAATCCAGCTGTCGTTGACCCAGAGGACCTTGAAACTCTTTCTGATATGACCGTTCAAGCCATCAACTCTGCTCTTGAACAAATCGATAAAACTACCAAGAAAAAACTGGGTGCTTTCGCTGGGAAATTGCCATTCTAAAAACAAGAAGCTAGAAAACAATACTTGTCGATAACAAAGGCTAAGAAAGGTGCAAAAATTATAAAAAACGCATAATAGCAAATGAACTGCACCCCAAAAGTTAG